>JAJZKJ010000477.1 GCA_021804195.1 Acidobacteriota bacterium | reverse complement strand
AGCGGATTGGTTTTGAGGGTGCTTTGCCAAAGCAGGGAGGGATATTGATAAAGCCGGGCGCTAAGGTTGGAAACGATCAGTAAAATCAGCACCACCACCAGACCCAAGGCCTCCAGAGTGATGCGCCCCCCGGTCTTCAGCCGATCATGCCAAAGCCGCCAGCCGGTGCCAACGAGTGCCATAATCCCCAGAATGGCCAGGTAGGAAAGGGTATTGGCGGCGGTGGTGTAACGCATCCAAGGCAGCTTAATCAGGCCGATCACCGGCAGCAGCGCCAAGAGATAAAATCCCAATCCCATGAGAATGGCCCGGCCAGTACGGTTGCGTTTCGCCGAGAGCCAAACCAGACCAGCGAAGACCACCACGGCGGCCACCAGGGGCAGATAGGCCCAAAAACCCGCGGCGGCAATGGACCATGGCTTGTAGATCAGAGTTAAGTTTACCGGCCAAAGCAGCTTGGAAAGATAAAACCAAAACGCCCAGCCGCTGATCGCCAACCGTTGGTTTAACGGAAGATGGGTCGTGGCGGCCACCGGCCCTGAAAACCAAAGCGTGGCCGCCACCACCAGCACCATAAAAATCAGCACCGGTACCAGATCACGCCACAGATGCCGGTTCAGCGGTTTACCCTGCCACCACGTCATCAACAGCAGCAGCAGCGGTGCCCCCGCCACCAGCATGGGATGGCAAAGCAAGGCCGCCACGATGAACCCCAAACTGGCGATACGCCGCCATTGGTGCTGGGGGGCATCGAGGTAGTCAACCCAAAACCACAGACCAGCGAGTAAGAATCCGGTGGCCAGGATGCTGCCGGTCCGGGAAATGTACGCGGTGGTTTGCAGGGTCAGAGGATGGGCGGCAAAGAGCAGGGCGGCGGCAAAGGCTCCGGGAATGGCCAGCCGAAGCAGAAATCGCCAGAACAAGATGGCCAGGCCGCTGGTCAGGAGCAAACTTACGACATGGTAGCCCAGCGGGAATGGGCCAAACCAGTGATATTCCAGCCAGAAGAAGGTTTTGGTCAAGGGGGCGAAGTGCGTTTGCGACGGGGAGTACCAGAGATTGGTCAGGCCCGCTTTACTGGTGACCAGCAGGTTGTTGAGAATGTTGTGCCAATCCTGCCAGATGAAGCGCCCGTCAAGCGCCGGCCAGGAGGCGATGCACACGGCAACCACCAGCAAAGCTCCGTTGAGGAAGGTACGCCATGGAATGTTCCAGGCCATCCATGGTCGGGGGATGGGCAAGCTGCCACCTGCCGCGTTTGCCGCCGGTGTTGCGTCGCTGTTTGCCGCTGTGTTCATACGTGAACCTCGTTGTGATCTATCCGTCGGTACCGGTCAGGTGTCCGGTGGCGACGGGAATTGTACCTCATTGGGCCAAAGTAGGCAGCTTGATGGATGGACGGTGCGGCGCGGTGGCGGGGTGCTTGGCCTGAAGCCAGGCCTGAATTTGCGCCGCCTGCTTGCGCTGCTGCCGGGCGACAGCGTGGTTGCCCAGCCGATCCATGGCCTGGGCCAGAGCCAGGTGAACCAAAGCCTGATTGGCCCAGGCCGCCGCGGGAAGGTGTCGGCCACGCTTTCGCAGCATATTCAGGCGTTTTTTACCCAAAGCCAGGGCCTCCCGAAATTCCGCTGCGGCATCCGCGGCATGGCCGGTCTTGAGCAGATCCAGGCCGTACCTGAAATGGGCGGGGACGAAATCCGGCGAGATACGCAGGGCCAGTCGGTAATGCCGCATTGCCGCCATGGGTTGGGCCAATTGATCCAGGGTTACGGCCAGATCGTACTGGGCCATGGTGTTGCGCGGCTCAATGGACACTACGGCGGCATATTGCAGCGCCGCCGCCTTGTAATGATGGCTTCGCACCAGCAGTTGGGCCAGCGTAAAGTGCAACTTGGCCGATCGGGGGAAAAGCTCTAATCCGTGGCCGAGATCCACCAAGGCCTTGGGCCATTGGCCCATTTGTTCATAACATGCAATAAGATGTTCGATGACCGTGAGGTTGTGGGAATCGAAGGCCAGCGACCGGCGATATTCCGCGGCCGCCAGAGGATAATTGCGCAGCAACCGCAAGGCAAAGTCACCCATATCCTGATGCACCAGGTAGTTGTCGCCGCCGGGAAGTTTTTCCGCCTGCCGATACAAGATCCAGGCCCGCCGATCATGGTGATCCGCAAATTCGCAACTGGCGAGATTTTCCATCGCGGCCCAGTTGGTTGGGTCATATCGAAGCACATGGCTCCAGACACGCTGCGGCGGCACGTAGACCCACGTTTGTGCGTAAGCCACCAAGGCCAACATCAGCACCCCGGCACCGGTGAGGCCGAAATATCCCACGCGCCAGAGATTTTCGGGCCGGGGGCTGGTGGCCACCGATGCGGAGATTGTCTTTAATCGAGAGTGGCCTTTTTCATACACCCACGCGAGGGTTTCCACCACCAGCACAATCGGGCCAATGCAAGCCAGATACTGATAATGATCCGCCACGAAGGTGTAGATCATGGTGTAGAAAGAAATAAAACCGAGGGTGGGAAAAAGTGTAAGCAGAAAGAAGGCTACCGCCGCCAGCGGCCCTCGTCCCAGCCGCCGGCGCCAGCCCCACAACACCGCCACGAGCAGCACCACCGCAAGCGGATAGCACCAGGCCCAACCGTGAAGATCGGCCAGGTGCCAGCGGGGGTAAATTTCCAGCAGGGGGTGCGGCCAGATGAGCTTGAGAAGATAAAACCATACG
>JAJZKJ010000476.1 GCA_021804195.1 Acidobacteriota bacterium | reverse complement strand
GCCCTTACCCACGCCATGCTGCACTCGGGCCGGGTGCTGGGCTGGAGCGGAGACCGGCCGGTGGCCGACAAGCATTCGACCGGCGGAGTCGGCGATAAGACCAGCCTGATTCTGGCGCCTTTGGCCGCCTGCTGCGGCGTGCGCGTGCCGATGATCTCGGGCCGCGGGCTGGGTCATACCGGCGGCACGCTCGATAAGCTGGAAAGCATTCCCGGGTTTCGGGTGCGGCTGGAACTGCGCGAGTTCGAGCAGGTGCTGGAGCGGCATGGCTGCGCCATGATCGGCCAGACCGAAGAGATCGCCCCGGCCGACCGCCGGCTCTACGCTTTGCGGGATGTGACCGCGACGGTGGAAAACCGGCCTTTGATTACCGCCTCGATCCTGAGCAAAAAGCTGGCCGAGGGGCTGGATGCGCTGGTGCTGGATGTGAAGACCGGCAATGGCGCCTTTATGACCGCGCTCGAGCCGGCGCGCGAACTGGCGCGCATGATGCAGGAAATTGGCGGCGAAATGGGGCTGGCGATCGAGGCATTGATCACCGACATGGATCAACCGCTGGGCCGCGCCGTGGGCAATGCCCTGGAAGTGGAAGAATGCCTGGAGGTGCTGCGCGGATCGGGGCCGGAAGATTTGCGTGAGTTGACGCTGGAACTGACGGCGCGCATGGTGCGGCTGGCGCGGCGGGCGCGGGGCCAAAGCTGCGAATTAGCCGCCGCGCGCGGGGAGTGCCGGGGCTATCTGGACGGAGGCGCGGCGCTGGAGCGGTTTTGCGCCATGGCCGAGGCGCAAGGCGGACAAACTCGTGCCCTGAGGGAAGCGGGACGTTTACCCCATGCCCGGCATGAGGCCGTGATCCGGGCGCCGCGCGCCGGATATATCCAGGCCGCGGCGGCGCGCGGGCTGGGGCTGGCGGCCATGCACCTGGGCGCCGGACGGGCGCGGGTCGAGGATTCGATTGACGCCGCCGCGGGACTGCGGATGCACGTCCGCAGGGGAGACCCGGTGAGTGCGGGCGATGCCCTGTGCATACTCTATTACAATGATGCGAGCCGGCTGGAAAACGCCCGGACACTGGCGCAGAATGCATTTACCATCGGCGAAACTCCCGCCGCGCCGCGTTCATTGATTCAGGAAATCCTGCCGCATCATCCGGCGGCATAATCTTGCGGAGAAACCCACCTATGCCGCTCTCCACCTTGTCCGAGCAAACCACTCCGGCGACGCAAAGCGCGCGCTGGCCCTGGCTGGTCGTCGCAGGGCTTCTCTTACTCTGCTTATTGGACGCGCTGTTGGTGCCGCATTATCGCGGCGCGGCGCTGGCCGCGGTTCTGGGGTTGACGCTCATGCTGGGACTGGCGATCTTCATGTCAAACAATCGCCGGCAAATCCAGCCCAAAGTCGTTGCCTGGGGCCTGGGACTGCAATTATTATTTGCCACGCTGGTGCTGAAAGTGCCGTGGACGGCCGATGCCTTCGCCTGGGTAGCGCATCAGATTTCAATTCTGCTGAATTATTCGTTTGCCGGGTCCTCCTTTGTGTTTGGCGCGCTGGGCGCAAGCAGCTCGGGCGGACTCAGCCTGGTGGGAGCGCATGGAGCCGTGAGCCTGGGGGTTGTTTTCGCATTCCAGGTGCTGCCAACCATCATTTTCATCGCCGCGCTTTTTGCCATTCTTTATTACATCGGGCTGATGCCGCTGATCGTGCGCGCCTTTGCGCGGTTCATGACCTGGATCATGGGCGCGAGCGGGGCGGAGTCGCTCAACGTGGCGGCCAGCATCCTGATGGGACAGACCGAGGCGCCGCTGACCATCCGGCCTTATCTGGAGAGCATGACCGAATCGGAGCTATTCACGGTGATGGTGAGCGGCATGGCCCATGTCTCCGGCTCCATCATGGCCGCGTATGTGCTCATCGGACATGTGAAGATCAAGCATTTGCTGACCGCGGTGATCATGACCGCGCCCGCCACCATTATGCTGGCCAAAATCATCCGGCCGGAAGTAGGTAAGCCGGTCACCGCCGGGCGGGTGGACCTGGCAATAGAGAAAACCGATGTCAATGTCATTGACGCGGCTTCGCGCGGCACCGGCGAAGGCCTGCATCTGGCGCTCAATGTGGGGGCCATGCTGATTTCGTTCATCGCCCTGATCGCGCTGGTCGACGGCCTGCTGGCGCATGCGCATACCAGCCTGGAGGCATTGCTGGGGTACGGGTTTTCGCCCGTGGCGTTTCTGCTCGGCGTGCCCTGGAAAGACGCGCATACCGTGGGCAGTCTGTTGGGCACGCGCATGGTGCTCAACGAGATGGTGGCCTATGCCAAATTAGGCAGCCTGGGAAAAACCATATCGCACCATGCCTTTATCATCACGACCTTCGCGCTCTGCGGTTTCGCCAACTTGTCTTCGATCGGCATTCAGATAGGCGGCATCGGAGCGCTCGCGCCCAGCCGCAAGCACGACCTGGCGCGGCTGGGTTTTCTCGCCATGCTGGCCGGAACGCTGGCCAATTTCATGTCGGCGGCCATCGCGGGACTGCTGCTGCGTTAATACGCAAGATTATGTTTGATCCTGATGAGGAGATAAGGCGCATCGAGGCCGCCGCGCGGGCCGCGCGGACAGGGCTGGAGATCGCGCCGGAAGCGGAGCCGCGGCTGGGGCTGGTGCTGGGTTCCGGCATGGGCGCGGTGGCGGATGGTTTGAACCTGGTGTCTGGAATTGAATACGCCCGCATCCCTCATTTCC
>JAJZKJ010000475.1 GCA_021804195.1 Acidobacteriota bacterium | reverse complement strand
CATATAGGCGAGATCGCTGGCCTCGCTGCCCGCCGGGGAGGCGGAATTTTTTCCGGCGGATTTTCCCGGCACGTTTAGAACTGGTTTCATAAATGGGGCGGGTCAGTTTGGGTGAATGTGTGTGGGCGGCATTTCCAGCGAAACAATTCCGTGCATTTTGCGGAATTGTGAGCGAAAGAAATGCCGCATGCATCCGATGATCTTGATTTTCCTTGCTTTATGAAACCAGTTCTACAAACTCCAGCGCAACAGCAGGGCGCCGGCCGTATAGCCGGCTCCGACGGCGGTCAGCAGCGCCAGGCTGCCGTTTTTTAAAATGCCTTTTTGCCGCGCTTCCGCCATCGCCAGGGGGATGGTGGCCGCGGTGGTGTTGCCGTATTCGCCGATATTGATAATGACACGCCCCGGCGGCACGCCCATGCGCTCGGTGGTCGCCTCAATAATCCGCCGGTTGGCCTGATGCGATAAAAAGCAGTCGAGTTGTTGCGGCTCGATCTGGTTGCGGGCCATCAGTTCGCTGCTGAGGTCGTACATTTTGCGCACCGCGTATTTAAAAACCTGCTGCCCCTGCTGGTGCACATAATGCTGGCGCCGGAGCACGGTTTCGGAGCTGGCCGGCAGGCGGCTGCCGCCGGCGGGCATGTTGAGAAAGCCGGCTCCTTCGCCTTCGATTTGATGCAGAAAGTCTATAATGCCGGCGGGTTCGCCCGGCCCGGTCGGCTCCAGCAGCACCGCGCCCGCGCCATCGCCAAACAGCACGCAGGTTGCGCGGTCCTGGTAATCAATAATGCTCGACATGG
This sequence comes from Acidobacteriota bacterium, assembly GCA_021804195.1. The sequence goes on along the minus strand of JAJZKJ010000475.1, from coordinate 1,949 downwards.
TGTCGGCGCCGATCACCAGGGCCCGGGGCACGGAACCCGCGGCCACCATCTGGGCGCCCACCGTGAGGGCATATAAAAACCCGCTGCAGGCGGCGGAAAGATCAAAGCCCCAGCAGCGGCCGGCGCCCAGCTTATGCTGGACCAGGCAGGCGGTCGAGGGAAACAGCATGTCGGGCGTGACCGTGGCCACAATCAGCAGCGGAATATCATCCGGCGCCAGGCCGCGTTCGGCCAGGCAATTTTTCGCCGCCTCGACCGCCAGGTCGCTGGTGGCCACGCCCGCATCCACAATATGCCGCTGGTGGATGCCGGTGCGGGTGCGGATCCACTCGTCGTTGGTGTCAACCAGTTTTTCCAGATCGGCGTTGGTCAGCAGTCGGGGGGGCACGTAGGTGCCCAGAGCGGAGATCTTTACCGGGGTAGCCATGGCTGATGGTTTCGGGCGATGGAAATAATGCAGCGGGCCGGCCTTTTATACCGCCGCGAGTTCGGTCACCGGCGCCAGCCAGCCATGACGGTCGGAGGTTTTGCCCCGCACATAATCAAAAAAGCACTGCTGCAGCCGGGCGGTCACCGGCCCGCGCTGCCCGCTCCCGATGGGAATGCGGTCCACCGACCGGACCGGCGTGATTTCAACCGCGGTGCCGCTGAAAAAGACTTCGTCGGCCAGATACAGAGCCTCGCGCGGAATGGCTTCTTCCACCGCCGGAATTTCCAGCTCGCGGGCGAGCGTCAGCACCGTATCGCGCGTGATGCCGGGCAGGACGGAGTTTCCCAGTCCGGGGGTGATCAGGCGGCCGCCGCGGACCAGAAAGATATTTTCCCCGCTGCCTTCGCTGACACATCCGCTGTGATCGAGCGCGATCCCCTCGGAAAAGCCGTTTGCGATCGCCTCCATTTTGATCAACTGCGAGTTCATGTAATTGGCCGAAGCCTTGGCCATGGCCGGCAGGGTATTGGGCGCCAGCCGGGCCCAGGACGATACACAAACGTCCACGCCCTTTTCGTGGCTTTCGCCGCCCAGATATTTGCCCCAGTCCCAGGCCGCGATATAGGTGTCCACCGGGTTGTCGAGCGGGTTGACGCCCATGGCCCCGAATCCGCGCAGCGCGATCGGGCGCAAATAGCCCGCCCCCATGCCGCTGGCCCGGACAACCTGCCGGCAGCCCTCGGCCAGGGCTTCCAGGGTATGCCCGAGATCCATGCGATAGACGCGGGCGGAATGGATCAGCCGCCGCATATGATCTTCCAGCCGGAAGATGGCGGGTCCGCGCGGCGTATCGTAAAACCGCACTCCTTCAAATACTCCCGAACCATAGCTGACCACATGCGACAGCACGTGAATCCGGGCTTCCTGCCAGGGAATCAGACGGCCATTGAACCAGATTTTTGCGGCGACATTTAAGCTCATTTTGGCACCAGGAGGGGCGAAGTGCATGGGGCACACCCTTGCATGCGCGGCGCGCACGCGAGAAAAATCTATTATAAATCCTTATTCCATCCTGTCCGCGCCACGCCGCGGCGCATTCTCGGCCGTCATGCGGGGAAGCGGATAGGGGAATCCACCCCGGAAATATTTTCCCGGCGCCGCCGCCATGGCGCGCATGGCCCGTTCCGCGGGCACGTACCGGTTCTGGGCGTTCCACAGCATAAAACCTTTGGCGTGCAGGCTGCGCGCGGTGGCCACCTGGGTTTCGATATACCCCGGGCTGAAGATGGGAGTATGCCAGCCGAATGCCTGCAGCCAGGGACGTATCACGGCCGGCGTATGCCGGACCCGCTGGTTGAAGCGCGCCAGGGCGTCATGGATCAGCAGTTCTGGTTCGTCGGCTGGGTTGGCAAGATGGTCAAAATGATGAAAAAAATGCGAGGGATAGATCATCGGGCAGATGATGTCGGCCTGGTGGGCGAGGGCTGTAATGTCCTGTCCGGTGGCCAGCACGTCGGCC
>JAJZKJ010000474.1 GCA_021804195.1 Acidobacteriota bacterium | reverse complement strand
CGGAGTCAGAATCATTTCCGGCACCGTGATTAATGCGGCGGGCAGAAATGTGCCCGGCGCCATCATTATCATCACAAATCTGGCCAACGGACAAAATACGCAGGCTACCGCCGATGCCCGGGGGCATTACGATGTGCCCGCGCTGCCGCCGGGGCAGTATCGCATTACAGCTCGCGCGGGGAATTGGCATGCTCCGGCGAGCGTGGTTACCGTTCACTCCGGCGCGCGGCAGACGGTGAATCTGGCCTTGAATGGACCGCCGGAATCCACGTCCCCCGCGCCCATCCCCGCGGCGGCTCAGACTCCGCAACTGTCGCTGCAAAATCTGGGCTTTTCCCCGCAGCAAACCCGAGGCAGCCGGAAACTGCAGGCGCGGCTCAACCGCCGATCCCGCATGCTGCAAATCCACCAGAAGCTGGGCCTGCTGACGATGATCCCGCTGGCCGCAACGGTGATCGCCGGCGGCTTTGCCGGCGGACGGCCGAACAAAATATCTTCCACCGGCCGCAATATTCACGCCATTCTGGGGCTGACGGCCTTCGGCATGTATAGCGCCACGGCTTATTACGCGATCTTCGCGCCGCGCATCAAGGGCGTGAAGACGCGCGGACCCATTCGAGTGCATGAGGCGCTGGCCTGGATTCACGGTCCGGGCATGATTCTGACTCCGATTCTGGGAGAAATGGCTTATGCCCAGCGGGCGCGCGGCGAGCGCGTGCACGGCATCGCCAAACTGCACGGGCTGGTGGCCATGGTGACGCTGGGCGCCTATGTTGCGGCCTGGCTGGCGGTGGCCAAGCCGCATTTGTTTTCGAATTCCACACAACGGGTATCGAATCTGTTTTCCAGAACATCCCACGGCGTGCTGGGCTTTTTAAGGGTGGGTCATGAGACGGTGCGGCCGGTTGATGCACTGATCCGCCGCGGCAATGGAAAGTAAAGCATGAGAACCAAAAGCTTAAAAATTCATATCGGGCTGTTGGCTTGCCTGGCCATGTCCGCAACGATGGCGGCCGCGTCCACGCCCGCCGCCTGGGTGCTGACCGCCTCGACCCTGACCTATCATGTCTCCGACCCCTTCCATCAGGTCTATGGCGTCAGCCACGCCGCCCGGGGTAAAGGCATTTGCCAAAACGGCGCCTGCCAATTTCTGGCCGCCGCGCCAGTGCGTTCATTTCAATCCGGCGACAGCAACCGCGACCTGCACATGCTGCAAACAGTGCGGGGCGGGCGGTATCCCATGGTCGTGGTGCGGACGAGCCTGCCGGCGGCGGCATTGCATCCGGGCATGCTGCGGGTCAATCTGCAAATTCAGTTCGCCGGCCATGCGCATATCTACAAGCAGGTGCCATTCAAGGTGACGCGGCAGGGAACCGGCTTGCGGCTGCGCGGCACGATTCCCGCGACCCTGAAGGATTTTCAGATTCAATCGCCGGAATTTTTATGGATCAAAATCCATAACGCCATTCCGGTCAAGGTAGATATGACCTGGCAGCCCGCAGGCCAGTAAAAAGGCGGAGCCGCATTTTTTGTTCCGCCATGCCAGCGTTCGGCTTCGCCGGAAATTAAGGAAGAGCAGTTTTTATTCCCCCCGGCCCGCGACCCGGCTGGCGTGTGAATGATGCAATGCGGGACCGCTAAAGCGGCGCTTGCCGGGCCGGGTGGCTTGCGGAATTTTCGTAAATGAATCCATAATCAGGTATTGGCTCAACCCGATGGCCAGCAGCCACGATGGCGAGGGACGTCCCAGGCAGGGCCGGCCGCGACCGCGAGAAAAGATCCAAAGCGCAATGGAAAGTTCTGAAATCAATCCGGCCGAATCCACGGCCGCATCCGCAATTCCCGCCCCGGTGGAACCGGGGCCGGCCGCGGCGCCCAATTGCCAGCAATCGTTAGAGGTGGAAATTCCCGCCCCCGAAGTGGAGCGGGAATACGACCGCATCGCCCGCGACCTGCAGCGCAAGGCGCGCATCCCGGGCTTTCGCCCGGGGAAAGCGCCGCTTTCCATGGTGCGCCGGCGCTTTGAAGAGCACATCTGGGATGAAGTGGTGCAGACCATGGTGCCGGCGTACTTGCGCTCCAGTTTCGAACAGCATCAGATGGAGCCGGTTTCCCGTCCCGCCATTGACCAGCTCCGCTATCAGCACGGCGAACCGATGAAATTCCAGGCTCGCTTTGAAGTGCTGCCGCATTTCGAGCTGGCCGATTACCGCCAGCTTCCCATCAAAGTCGAAACGGCCGAGTTGAGTGAGCAGGATGTGGATGCCGCGCTGGAAGACCTGCGCCAGCGCCGGGGCGAATGGGAAGATCTGGATCCGCAAACGCCGCTGGCGGCCGGTGACTACGCCGTGATCCGCTATGAACGCCGGGTGGCCGGAGAAGCGGAAGGCGAGGTGGTGCCCGAGGCGCGGGTGCGGGTGGGCCATGAAGAGACATTGCCGGAATTCACGCAAGCTCTGAGCGGCGCCCGGGTGGGCGAAGAGCGTGAGTTTGACCTGCAATATCCGGCCGATTACGAGAACCAGAGCGTGGCGGGCAAAAGCGTGCATTTCAAGCTGCGGATTCAGGCGCGCCAGCAGCTCAAGCTGCCGGAGCTGAACGATGATTTCGCCCGGTCCCTGGAACCCGCGCCGGCCCCATCCGCGGCGGCGGGCGAGGCCGATGCCGCGGGCGAAACACCGGCGCCGGAGGTGACGCTTGCCGGATTGCGCGACCGCATTCGGGCCAATATACTGCAATCGCGCCGGCAC
>JAJZKJ010000473.1 GCA_021804195.1 Acidobacteriota bacterium | reverse complement strand
GGAACCATCGGTGCTGGCGTTGCTGCTGGTATTGGCGGTATGGCTTTGGCCGGTGCTGGGCGACATGCAGGAAGGCCAAACCAATCTGCTGATGCTTTTGCCGCTGACCGCGGGCTTGTGGTTCATCCAAAATGATCATCGGTCCGGACAATGGCTGGGTGGCCTTTTGGTGGCGCTGGCAATATGCATCAAAGTAACGCCGATTATTTTTCTGATCTACCTGCTCTGGCAAAGGCGATGGGTGGCGTCGCTGGCGGTGCTGGTGGGCATGGTCGTATGGCTGCTGGTCGTGCCGGCACTGGCGTTTGGCTGGAGCCAGAATCTGCTGTGGCTGAACCAGTGGTTTCATATTATGATTTTGCCGTACGTGGAGCATGGCCGGGTGCAATACTACGTGGGCCAGTCCGTGCCGAGTTTCCTTTCGCGTTTGATTCGAAATGTGCCCGCGTTTATGTACAACAAACATACCGGCCATCCATTGCCGCAATATGTAAACGTTTTGAGCCTTCACCGCAATTTGGCCGACTGGCTGATTCGCGGCATTTTGGTGGTCGTGGGCTTGATCGGCCTGTGGTGGATGCGCGCCCGCGTGGCCAGCGCCCGCAGCCGCGATTATGTGCTGCAGATTGGCGCCGTGGCGGCATTTATGCTCTGGGCTTCGCCGCGCACCTGGGTTCCGCATTATGTGTCGCTCATTTTTACCTTGATGGCTGTGGCCATGGTGCTCAGCGACACGGCGCAGGTCTACGCCAGGCGACGGCAGGCCGCCCTGGCCTTGGCGGTGGCGGCATTTCTGATGTTTTTAACCACGGATGTCGGCAAGGTGTTCGGGCCTAACGGCCACCGCTGGCTTTTAACCATCGGCGTATCGCTGTGGGCTTCGGTGCTGCTGATGTACGTGATCTTCACGGCCCGGCCACAACCACGCAAGGCGGTTGATTCACCCCCGGCGGCGCAAGCGGAATCTTAGCTATGCCACACCATGCGTATATCGCGTTGGGCAGTAATCTGGGCAATCGGCAAGCCAATATCGGCGGCGCCATCCATCGCATGAGGCTCTTTCCGCAGACGCTGGTCACCAGGCAATCCAGCGTCAGGGAAACCAAGCCTGTCGGTGGACCGGCGGGGCAGGGAGATTATCTCAACTCTGTGGTGGAAATGAGCACGGGCCTTGAAGCTGCGGAATTGCTCCAGGGGCTGCTAGCCATTGAACACTCCATGGGCCGTGCTCGCGGGTGTGAGGTACGCCATGGCCCGCGCGTGATTGATTTGGACCTGCTTCTGTTTGATCAAGTGGTGTGCGATGGACCGGCCCTGACGATTCCTCATCCGCGTCTGGCGGAAAGATTGTTTGTGCTGGTTCCATTGGCGGAGCTGGCGCCGAATCTGCTGCATCCAGTGCTGCAACTTCCCATACGCCAATTGCTGGCGCAAGCCGCTGCCGGATCATCGTCCCTGGGCACAAATCAGTGCTGAACATTTCCGGCCTTGCACGCGGCTATGCCACGTATTCCCGCCGAGCATGATTCTGGCATCCGGCCGGCGCAACCGCGGACGCACCTATTGCAACTGCCATTTGCGCCGCAGAAACCATTCGCAGGACAGGGCGGCAAGGAACAGCAGGAAAAACGCCTTATTATCATACAGGGGAAATGACGTTCGCTGCAGCTTGGATCCCTTAGGTTCAGCGGCTTGAATACGCCGGGCCAGTGCATGAATGCCCGCCAGTTGAGCATAGCTGCCTCCCGTAAGCCTGGCGATACGCTGTAGGACGGCCGGTTCGGCGGCGAGCTTGTCCATTTCGCCGCCCGGCGAAGTGACGTAAAAATCGCTGGAATCCTGGCCTAAGGCGTGGCCATGCATGGTAGCGCTAAACACGACGTGGTACTTGCCCAATCCATGAGGCATGATGTTGCGTTTGTACATGCCCGGATCGCGGGATTCAGCATATAAGCGGACAGTGCGGGTGTGGCCGGTGGCATTGGTGATCAGGGCGTGTACGTGGGCATAGCGTGTGGACTGGCCGTGCATATCCGTTATGGCAACCCGCAATCGCACGGTCCGGTCGGGCTTATAACGCTCCTTGCGAATCATGGCGGTGACCGAGGGTCCATTGGATGTTTTTGTCTTGGCCTCACCGGCCAGCCACTCCACCAGTTGACCCCAAAATCGTTGATACGGGGATTTGGCGCCCAGCGTGCGCAAGATAAGCCGCCAGCGATAGGTGGTATCGCCGGCGAAAGCGGCACTACGACCCTTGCCATAATGTTGCACGGCCAGAACGATGGCGGGCTGGCCGCCCACCCGGGCTTCTGGGTTTGTCAACAACACCGTAGCCCCGGGCTTGGCTCCGGCAAAAGCCACGCAACCCTCTAAAGTCGGCAGGTGGCGGGGCGCGGGCTGGCCGTTGGGTTGTGTAAACCAGCCCGTAATTCCCCGCAAAATCGGACTCGCGGCGCCAAAGGCCGTCAATTGAGGTACAAAGGCCGCCGATAGCTGCGCCGGTGTGGTCATTTGCAAATGAACGGGAAATACCGGCGCCAGGCGTGATTCACCCCAGTCGCCGACGGCAAAATTTCGCTGGCCGCCGATCATGATAAACCCTGCCCCATCCTGCACGGCCTGCTTGATGTCGGATTGCTGTTGCGGCGAGAGAAAACCAGCTCGAACATCGCCAAGCATAATTACTTTGAACTGCTTCCATTGCTTGAGACTTGTGGGAAGGCCGGAAATGTTCAGCACTGATTTGTGCCCAG
>JAJZKJ010000472.1 GCA_021804195.1 Acidobacteriota bacterium | reverse complement strand
TGATTTTACAAGGTGCAGGGCCTGCGCGCAAGTCGCCGCTGGATAAAATTGATGAAATATCCGGGCTAACGTGGATGTAGCCAGAATGGTTGGCGTGAATCCCAAGACTTTGAATAAAAGACGATGGAAAACTTTCCGCGATCTCCGTAATTCCATACGCCAATCCGGAAGGCTTCCCATCGGTTCTAAAACCAAGGATGGCGATATTGAATCATGGGAAGACGATAAAGAATAAACCCGCCAAGGCTACTTTTTGGGCTACCACCGACATCAATTCTGACCGCTGAAATCAAGCAAAAAACGCACGGCAACGGGCTACCGTAAGGCTACCTTTACCCCGATACTCCAGATGATTGTATTTGGAGCAGACCTATGCTTGCCACCGAAAACTATGACCCGCCGCACGATCCGAGTTACTGGTTTCTGCTTTTGGATCGCGCCCGAAGCGATGGCCGATTCGCCGATGCGGATCGCTGCCTCCGCGAGCTGCGCCGACTGGGCGTCATGGTTCAATGGCGGCGGCCGCGCCGCGCGCCCAAACCGGAGGCGAGAGCATGAGTACCGCATCACCGCCGCCTGATCCCACCGCATTGGCCGTGGATTCGCACGGAGCCGCGGCGCTGCTGGGCGTGAGTGAGAGCCATTGGCGGATTATGACCGCCGCTGGCCGCTGCCCGCCGGGCATCAGGCTTGGCAGGCGGCGATTGTGGGCCGTCGATGACTTGCGGGCGTGGCTTCAGGCTGGATCGCCTCCTGCTGACAAATGGGCGGCGATGAAAAAATAAAAATGCCCGGAGGCCGACCAAAGCCTACCGGGCAGGAAAGATTGTGCTATGACTACCATACCAAAACGACGCACCACCGTGCAAGCGCCGCCCGATGATGACGGCCCGCCGCCGCACATTTTGGAGCAGGATGCGCAGGAGGAACTGGCCCGGCAGGCCGAGGCGCAGGCTGCCGGATGCTGGGACGTTCCAGACCTTGGCCCGCAAGGTACCAGCCCTGATCCAGCCGCTGGTACCGCCCCCCCCCAACAATCAAGGCATGCGCCAGTTTCGGCAATGCCCACGAAACCACCTGTTGCGCCGCCGCCGCCCGAAACCACCCCGTTGACCGACAGATGGAGCGATGCGGAAAAGAGCCTGCTGGGCAACATAGTGGCGAGAGCGAGCGACATGCCGACCCGCCGCGCGCAGCACATAGAGCACCTGCTGGCCGCACGCGATCTGCTGGCTGGGTACGGCTGGGCCAGCGCGCGCAATGCCGCGGTATTTGCGGCCGCAATCCGAATCGCCGAGAGCGGGACATATCCGGGGACGGACGCCGTAATCGTCGAGCTGCGCCGCGTCGGCAACGCCGTGGCCGCCGACTTTGCCGGAGAGCTGGCGCGTGAGTTTTTTTCCGATGCGGAGCTACTGCATTGGGCGAATCAGTGCCTGGAACTTAGCCGCGCGTGCGACCTGTACCGCACCGCCGACCACATAAAAGCCGCGTTGAATGCGGGCCAGAGCACCACGGACGTTGCGCCGCTGCTGGAGGGCCTGCAAGCCGATGCGGGATCCGGCACCGCAGCAAGCCAAGCGATAATTTCCGCTTCCGACCTTGTTGACACTTTCCCGAATTTGCGACCATATATCATTGACGGCCTGCTCCGGCAGGGCGAAACGATGAACCTAATCGCCGCGCCGAAAATTGGTAAATCTTGGATGTTGCTGGCGATGCTGCTGTGTATTACTGCCGGCCTTTGTTGGCTGGGCCGGCAATGCCAACGCCGTTGTGTTTTATTGGTGGACAATGAACTCCACCCGGAGACCTTGGCAAGGCGTGTGAACGCCGTGGCCGCCGCGCTGGGCATTGACCTGGCCAGCATTGCCGACACCTTCCACATACTTTCGCTACGTGGAAAATCCCAGAACTTGGCGACCATGGATAAATTCTTTCGCCATATTAAACCCGCCCAATACGCCGTGATTGCAATCGACGCGCTCTATCGCGCGCTTCCGCCAGACTGCGAAGAAAACTCAAACGAGGATATGCGGGACGTTTATAATCGCATCGACCGCTTTGCCGAATCGACGGGGGCCGCGTTTGTTTTGGTGCATCATTCAACCAAAGGGCTTCAAAGCGACAAGGGCGTGACCGACGTTGGTAGCGGGGCCGGGGCAATTTCCCGCACCGTGGACGTTCATTGCGTGATCCGGGCACACGAGGAAACAGATTGTGCGGTGATGGAATCGCGTATCCGGAGCGGCGCGCAGCCAGAGCCTTTGGGACTACGCTGGGGCTACCCAATCTGGGTGCCTGATCCGGACTTGGACGTTGAACGGCTGGCCGTCAAGGCGCACCGTGCAACAAAAAAGGCAGGTACCGTGGACGCCGGCGCGCCCAACTATATGGGCGTGGTGGCCCATGCCGGGCCGGAGCCTAAGGGGCTGGGCTGGTTTTCGGCCCAAACTGGCCTGAAAGACCATGCCGTAAAGAGTTTGCTCCGGCAAGCCGTGGCTGTTGGGGCACTGCACGCTTGGCCCGGTAAAAAAGCGCGCGATCCGGAGCGCTGGGCAACCGTGCCGCAAGGCGTTATTTGACGAAAGCCGCTCCCAGTGCGTGTTTTACGATGCGACTATATGAAAAACGTTGATTTTATTGGCCGAAACACACGTACCAAAACATCGCGCCGTGTGTGTGAAAAAACCCCCCGTACCCCCCGTGTTGTGCACTACATGCACCACGGGGCGGGGTACGCGGCGCGCAAACTCTTTACGGCATGG
>JAJZKJ010000471.1 GCA_021804195.1 Acidobacteriota bacterium | reverse complement strand
TCACGGCCGGGGCGTGATTTCATAGCCCTCGCCGGCCAGAAGCCCCATCATGACTTCCGAATCCACCAGATTTTTAGGGCAGCCAAGGCTGACAAAACCGATCTTTTTCATGAGTGCGGGACTGCCGGGGCGGCAACTAAAATTCAATACGGCAATAGAATGATTATCGCATTACCGCTGGAACCACAGCCAGACGAGCAGGAAAAGCCATACCCCATCCAGAAAATGCCACAGCGCCGCGGCCGCGCCGGGCAGCGCGGATTGCGCGCGCAAGCGCCCGGCCCAGAGCAGACCGGCCACAAGAATTAACAGAATCAAACCGGCAACAATATGCACGGCATGGGCCACCGTCAGCAGATAAAAGAACGCACTTCCGGGGGTGGTCGCGGCATAGTAGCCGGCCTGGCGCAACTCGCCCCAGGCTCGCCATTGGCCAGCTAAAAACAGTCCGCCCAGCAGCGCCGCCCCCGACCAGGCCCAGCGCGCAGTGGCAGTTTTACCCGATTGGAATTGCCGCAGGCCGGATTGGAGACAGATGCCGCTGCCGAGAATGATGGCCGTGTTAAGCCAGAGAATGGATGGCCAGGGCAGTTCCGGAGTGCCTTGCGACGGCCGCGAGAGAACCTGTGCCGCGCAAAGAGCTATAAAAAACATCGCAACCGCCGCCATGGCCAGCCGCAGACCCCAGCGCAGGCGGAATAGGGAGGGCGTAGAATTCCCGCGGTTATGATCATTGCCTCCGTAATGCGGCGGGAGGGTGAAGTCACCCCGCCAGGGCAGACGCAGCACCGGACGCCGGCCGCTCACTGGATTTGCCACGCTCGATTTCGAGTCTATTTCGGGCATTGGCGGCCTTCCCCTTATTTAATACGATACGTCCGTTGGTTGATTGAGTGGCTAAGCACTGCGTAATTTATTCCGTGCCTTCGGGTTTTTCGGCCTCAGCGGGCGGCCGGCGCTGGGTTTTGCGCGGTTGCCTCATGTTCAGATTCGTGATTACCTGCTTGAGGGTTTCGATATGCTGGTTGAAAGTTTCGAGCTGCTCATTCAAATAGCGCAGGCGCGGACCGCTTTCCCGGCTGGCCATGCGGTCAATGATGGCGGCTTTTTCAGAAAGAATGCGCAGGCTGGCCCAGAGCGCGCCTTCCGTGGCAAGCGAAAGCTCGCAGTTCAGAGTTTCCAGTGAATAGGAATGGCCGACGCGGCAGCGGAACATGGGTTTGGGCAGGGATTCCACTTCCCATAAAACCCCATGGCATTCCGGGCAAGCGATGGGCGAAGGCCGGCCGCTGATGCGGGCATCGGATTCGGCTTCAATATTTTCCTGACTGGCCATGGCATGCTCTGACTCCTGAGCTGAACTTTCCGCGCCATGTTCACTCGATCTTCCATTGGCGGCCCATGCGGCGATTTGCACATCGATTTTAGCGGCGGGCAAGACGCGGTCGGGCCGGATCCATTCGAGCGCCGCCAGCGGCATATCCGGATGGGCAGCGTCCTGCGGGTCCTGCACGATGGTGAGACCACCGGCCTGCTGCACCGCCCAGATGCCGGCCGCGCCATCATCCAAAATGCCGCTCAGCAGCACCCCGGTTACCTGCTTGCCATGGCTGCGGGCGGCGGTGCGGAACAGAACGTCAATCGCGGGCCGATGCCGGTTTTCGCGCGGGCCGTGATGGAGCCGCAAGCGGTCTTTGCCCAACTCAAGATGCTGGTCCGGAGGTGCGACGTAAACATGTCCGGCGCACAGCTTTTCGCCGGACTGGGCAAAACCCACCCGCAGCTCCGTTTCCCGCTGCAGGATCTCGGGTAAAAGGCTCGGGTATTCGGCGGGCAGGTGCACCACGACGAACACCGCGGCCGGCAGAGACCCGGGCAATCCATTGATGATGGTTTTCAACGGCTGAATGCTGCCGGCAGAACCGCCGATCACGATGATATCTGGCCCGGACAATGAGTGACCTGCAGGGCATGGATGAAGCTTTTTACCCTCAGGTTCACCGGCTGCGAAGAACGCTGCTAACGGCTCTACTTTTTCCTGTCAGAACTGATAAAAGCTCAGATCTTCGTTGTGATTTTCCACCCAGATCTTAGCCTCATGCGGATTTTGGTTAATGCGCACCAACGCGACCAATCCGGAAGCCGGAGGGCCCGGGGGAGCGGTGACCACGATGATTTTGTAGCTATGGACCACGCCCCACTCGCCTTTTGGACCCCAGTCACGCATGAAGGCGTCCATGGGATAGCGCTTGGGGTTGGCGTGCCAGAGGTAGTAGGCCATCTGGTAATTGCCATTTTTGAGCGCGGTCATGAAATGGTTCACGCTCTGCCGCGCCCGCCAGTAGGGCAGGTAAAAATAGAGCGGGACGCCGATCAGGATTACGGCGATTACGATGGAGATGGCCCAGATTTTGCGTTTGCGGCGCCGGTTTTCGCGCGCGGCGTCATAGGCGGGAGCATCGAGTAAGCTCATAAATCACTCTCATCCATAGCTTGCCACAGAGAGCCTCGTCCAAGGGCTTTCAGAACTTTTGCCACGGCCGTGAATTCCGGATTGCGCGGGCCGTCAACCTTCCGGAATTTCATCAATATTGATTCTTGAATCAATCCAAAAGAGGCGCTCGTTCGTACCTGAAGTGGAGCATAAATCATGACCGCTTCCTTCCCTGCCCTGGCACCGACCACGGTGATTCGCTTAAGCGACGTAATCTCGGCACTGTCCTATGCCCTGGACCTCACCGAAGGCCAGCCCTGGGGCCATACCGCCC
>JAJZKJ010000470.1 GCA_021804195.1 Acidobacteriota bacterium | reverse complement strand
GATCTCCGCCGCGGATGAAATTCTCGATGTATCCGTTCCGCCACACGACCTGGCCTCCTGGACCGATCTGCTGATTCAGCCCGGATTTACCTTTCGGCTTTGCGACGCTCTGATTACCAACTTTCATCTGCCGCGCAGCACTCTGCTGGCACTGGTCGCGGCGCTGGTCGGCCTGGAACGCTTGAAAGACTTGTATCGCCAGGCGATACGCCTGAACTATCGCTTTTACAGTTATGGCGACGCGATGCTGATTTTGCCGTGAGGGGGCATGATGCGGTCAATCCAGGCGATCCCAGGCGTGGCAATTTTTTCGTGAGGAACCGAAGAAGCGGTCGTTTGACATGGAACCGGCGGATATGGGATACTGAACGCGGATGGATGTGGGTAGAGCCCCGATACTTCGGGTGTAGCTCGTCGCAAGGCCGAGAATGGAAAGATGCCTGACGAGCCAATAGAACAAACGCGATGTTGATCGCGGGGTAGAGCAGTCTGGTAGCTCGTCGGGCTCATAACCCGGAGGTCGCAGGTTCGAATCCTGCCCCCGCTATTAAGAGCGATATTAAGATCAAGCGTTGATTCGGCCTTCCCATGGGCTGCTGGCTGTGGCGTAGAGTTTGCGTGGAATGCGACCGGCCGCGAACGCCAGGCGGCCGGCTTCGGTCGCCAGTCCCATGGCGCGGGCCATTTTCAGAGGCTCCTTCGCCCCGGCGATGGCGGTGTTCAGCAGTACGCCATCGACGCCCAGTTCCATGGCGGCGGCCACATCGCTGGCGGCGCCAACGCCGGCATCCACAATAATGGGATAATCCGGATCATTTTCCTTCAGTTGTTCAAGAATGATGCGAATCGCATTGGGATTGAGCACGCCTTGCCCGGAACCGATGGGTGAACCGGCGGGCATGACGGCGGCGGCGCCGGCTTCCTTTATGCGCCGGCATAGCATGACATCATCGGAACAGTAAACCAGTACGTGGAAACCGTCGGCAACCAGAATTTTCAAGGCTTCGAGTGTGCCGACGGGTTCGGGCAGAAGCGTTTTGATGTCACCGAGGCACTCCAGCTTCACCCAGTCGGCCCCCTGGTAGCCGGAATCGCGCAGCATTTCGCGTCCCAGACGGGCGACGCGCACCACGTCGTCGGCGGTGAAACAGCCGGCGGTGTTTGGCAAAAGGACGTATTTTTTCGGATCAATGAAGTCGAGAATATTGCGGCCGGAATTTTTATCGATCAGCCGCTCCCGCCGAACGGCGACGGTAACGCAATGCGATCCGCTGGCCTCGTGACATTGCTGCATGAGTTCCAGCGATGAGTATTTTCCCGTGCCCACAATCAAGCGGGAATGAAGTCTGTACGGTCCTATTTTTAGGGGATGTTCCAGCATGACAAAATCCTGTTAGTTCCCGGGAATTTCAACCACCGCCGACAAACGTGACAATTTCGACCCGATCGCCGGCGTGCAGCGTGGCGACGGAAAAATTCTTCCGGGGAACGATGGCGCGGTTCAACTCCACCGCGACGCGCACCGGCGGAAGCCTCAACCGCGCAAGCAACTGCGTAACCGTCGTCCCTGCGGGCAGATCCACTTCTTCACCATTGACGGCGACTTTCATCGTCGACTGATTTTATCAGAAATCTCGCGCTCCGGCGCACCGGGATTTGACACCGCAAAGCAACCACCGCTACCATCCGGGCGGATATTCCGCCCGGAGCCGCAATTCCGACCATGGCTGCAATGCAACAGGATGGATCGTCGGCGCTTTCATCCGCAAGGGCGGCGCGGCGCGGAAGAAGGACCGGTTCCCGGCGGCTTAATATGCGAAATGCTTACATGATCGGATGAAATCACGCATGATTACCATCACCCTGCCGGACGGCGCGAAAAAAATTTTTGACGCCCCTGCCGTCACCCCACGGGAGGTGGCGGAGGCGATTGGTCCCCGGCTGGCGCGCGACGCCATCGGCGCCTTGATCAACGGCCAATTGAGCGACTTGAACGCCCCGATTCGCAGCGATGCGGCGGTAGCCATTATCACCGCGACGGCTGACGATCCCCACGCAACGTATCTGTTGCGCCACTCCTGTGCCCACGTGCTGGCCGAGGCCATCAGCACTCTTTTTCCCGCGGTCAAGCTGGCTTACGGTCCGCCGGTGGAGGAAGGTTTTTATTACGACATGGAACTTGCCGATCCGATCCGGCAGGAGGATTTCGCCCGCATCGAGGCGGAAATGGCGCGAATTATTGCGGAGAACCGGCCGTTTACGCGTTATGAAATGCCGCCGGCCGAGGCGATGAATAAACTGCAACGGGAAGGCAATCCCTATAAGGTGGACAATGCCCGGCGCGCGCTGGAACAGGACGCCAATACGACCATGAGTTTTTACGTCACCGGCGCCCCGGGTACAAACTGGGAAGATTTGTGCCGCGGACCACACCTGCCGGCGACGGGTCGTATCGGAGCGTTCAAGATTACCGGCGTGGCGGGCGCCTACTGGCGCGGCGACGCCGCGCAACAGCAGTTGCAGCGGGTGTATGGAGCGGCGTTTTTTTCCAAGGCCCAACTGGACGCCTGGCTGCTCCAACTGGAGGAGGCAAAAAAGCGGGACCACCGGGTGCTCGGCAAACAATTGGGGCTTTTCACCATTTCTCCGCTGGTCGGCGGTGGATTGATATTGTGGATGCCCAAGGGCGGCGTGGTGCGGCAGGAATTGGAAAACTTCATGCGACAGGAACTGTCCCGCCGTGGTTACAGCGGCGTATATACACCGCACAT
>JAJZKJ010000469.1 GCA_021804195.1 Acidobacteriota bacterium | reverse complement strand
TGAGTTCGCGGCGATCAAGGCCGATGGCTCCGGCTGGCTGTTCCAGCTCAGCGCCCGCGCCGTCGTTGGAGGCAGCTATGTCGGCGGCGGTCGTGGTCTTGAGCCAAGTCGAAAGGGTCGTGCGGTCGAACCGCCACGATCCGCCCACCTTCATGCCGGGAATTTTCGCGGCGGCGGCCAGTTTGTAGACCGTTTTCTCATTGATTTTCAAGAAGCCGGCAACTTCCCGAATGGTGAGAATATTCTCCGACATGACTCCACCATACCATAGGTTGGATTATAAAAAGAGAAAATTGGAGAAAATAAGAGAACAAAGAAAGTCGGAGGTCTGCACAATCAGCCTGCCGCCCGAACTCGCACAGAGGGCCGAGGCGCTGGCGCAGCGGGACAGCCGCACCCTGAGCGAGCTATTCCGCGAAGCCCTCCGCACGTACTCCGCGCAGCAGGTGCGGCGGACACTCTGAGATTGTGCGCGTCCTGACGGAAAAGTTTTCCAGGTGCAACACCGGGCAACATCAACTCTGCAAGCGATTTTGGCGTGCGGCATCCGCGTGAAGATGCAAGGCACGGTAATGGCTGCGGGGATGCCGTTGACAGCGGCATCCCCGACATTTTCGGTCGTCTCCTTACTCTTGTCATCCTGAACAATGACGACCGGGCGTGGCTTCCCGGCGTAGTCTTTGCTGCCGGCGACGATCCAGATGTCGTCGCGCTTCATTCAGCACTCCACTCCGATGCCGCGTCAATGAAAGCCTGATCCTCGTGGACATGCGCGCTCTTGGCCACGGCCAGCGATTGGCGATGAGCTTCAGACCGGAAAGACGGCGCGCGCATGTCCGGCGCCCAAATCTGGATTGGGCGCAGGCCCTGAGCGCGCAGCCGCTCGTGATGTTGCCGCACCTTCGTGCGGGAAGGCTTGGGCTTTGATGCCGATGCCATGATAATTCTCCGCGTGGGTTATATGTAACCTATCACGGGCTGCGCGGCTGGCCGGTTTCTTTGCCTGCGTTCCTCGATCAGGCTTGGCACAGATTCGAGGTTTAAACGGCAGTGAGAAGAGGTGTGGCCGGGATTTAAAATGGATAAATGCGGCATGAAGCGCCACTTGACATGCGACGCTGGCCTGCTAGCGTGAAGGTGACATGGCAAAAGCGGTGCACAAAAAGGAGAAGGCAATGCGTTCGTTCGTTCTGCGCGTCGTCCTCGAACAGGACGAGGACGTGTGGCGCGCATACGTTCCCGAATTGGAGGTTCAGGGCGCGGCGGCCTAGGGACACACTCGGGAAGAGGCGCTGCGCAACATCCAGGAAGTGGCGCAAATGGTGATGGAGGAATTGCAGGAAGATGGCGAAAAACTGCCGTCCAGCGTGACGGTCTCTGACCAGCCGCTCGTGGCAGTTAGCATATGACCATCGAGTATTCCCGCCTGCATTCCCTCACCGCCCGCCAATTGATCTCAGCCTTAGCGGCGTGAAAAAATGGCACGGTATTGAACACCCCTGGGATTCACTTCCTTATCGCTGGCACTCACACCCTTTTCCTTGATGCCAAAAGTAGTACGAACAGATTCGACTTCCGCTGCATCCGAATCATGAGCGATTCCAAGCGGCCAATCTCATGCATGATTTGTACGTATTAGGCGGCGTCCAAAGGCCGCAGTTCAGGGACGTGCAGGAAGAATGGCGGCTTTTTGAAAAAGCATTGATCGGGCAGGTCTCGGTCTCCGATGGCGGCGCGCGCGTCTGCCGCGAGTACGATTCTCCCGCCGATGCCCGGGCCGACGATTCAAGTTCAGTGCTCTTTAAGTCCGGCTGGGTGGAAGCCGGCCGGCTCTATGTCTGCACTTCCACCGAAGTGCTCATCTTCCAGGTCCCGGAGCTGCGGCAGACCGGCTATATTTCCCTGCCCTTCTTTAATGACCTGCATCATGTGCGGCCCACTCCGCGCGGCACGCTGGCCGTGGTGGTGACTGGATTGGATATGGTCAGCGAGATTACGCGGGAGGGTGAGCTGGTCAAGAACTGGAGCACCATCGAGGGCCAAACCACGCCGCAATTTTCACCCACGGTTGACTACCGCAAAATACCCACCCTCAAGCCCTATCGTTCGCACCCGAACTTCGCCTTTTGGGCCCAGGATGAGCTCTGGGTCAGCCGGGGCGACCTCGGCGATGCGATCTGTCTGGCCGATCCGGAGCGCAGAATTCATTTACCCACCCGGGAATGCATTCACGACGGCTGGGGCCGGCAGGGCCGGATTTATTTCACTTCCGTGGATGGCCGCCTGTTTGTCATCCATGAAAATAATCTGAAAACGGAAGCGGTATATGACCTGAACACCTTCAGTGCCGGCGAAACCACCGGCTATAGCTGGTGCCGCGGGGTGCTGCCGGTGGATGACCATCTCGCCTGGGTATGCTTTACCCGGATTCGCCAGACGCGGTGGAAAGAAAAGGTGCAATGGATTAAAAATATTGTCCGCGGCTTTCCCCGCCCCACCTGCATCGCGCTGTATGATCTGGCGGCCGGAAAAGTGCTGCGGGAAATCAACCTGGAGCCGATGGGCATGCATGCGGTATTTAATGCGGTGCCGGTTCCTCTGGCCGCGCCGCCGGCCGCCGCGGAAAACGATCATCTGCCAGCGGCCAAGCCCATCCCTATCTAACCCCCGCCCACGAATTGCACAATCTCTATATGGTCATCGGGCGCGAGCGTGCGCGTCGCCCATGCCACCCGCGGCGCCAGTTCCCGATTGTGTTCTACCGGCACCAGG
>JAJZKJ010000468.1 GCA_021804195.1 Acidobacteriota bacterium | reverse complement strand
GGCCGGGCGCATGATGGGTGCAAGGGGCCGTCAAGAAATAAGGTTTACAAATATGACGCCGGGATTTTGGCCTCTGGCAAGGCGCGAACGAGGAGCATATCCGCAGGTATCTGTAACGAGTGAGCAACGTAGCCAGAGGCCAAAAGACCAAGTCAGATTGGAAAGATTATTTCTTGACGGCCCCTTAAGTTTATCGCCGGCCCGTTCGCGGCTTTCCACCAGCCAAATGCAGGAGAAGTCATTTCCGTTTCTTGCATTGTTCCGTCTATAATGCAATGAAGTGCGGATTCACCGGGAGTGAACCGCTTACGCATAACGAGGTACTCCATGCCGGATTCTGAACAAGGCCCGTCGCGACAACCAGGGGGAGGTTCGCCCAATCCGGGGCAAGGTCCCAGGCCCGGACGCGACAACAACAATATGCGCTTCAGCCGCAGCATGCTTAGCTGGCTGCTGATCATCTCGGTAGCCATCGTGCTGTTGTTAATATTCCGGCCCCTGGGCGCGCCCAATCGGAAAGTCAGTTACGGCGTGTATTATTCCCAGTTACACCATAACAACATCAAGAAAGTGGTTTTCCATAGCGACGGCCAAATATATTTTACCCTCAAAAACCGGTTGCCCGGTTCGCCGGCCAAAAATCCCGTTCATCTGGTGACGCGCCAACCGCCCACGGCTCTCAACGGCAGCGGGTGGGGAATCGTGATATCGCATCAAATGATGAAACACCAGGTGCCGCCTGAAAATTGGAGCTTTAAGCGAACCAGTACACTCTTTTGGAATATTCTCGAACAGATCGGGCCGGTCTTGTTGATCTTCGCCCTGATTTATTTTTTGTTTCTGCGGCAGATTCGTTCGGCCGGTGGCGGCATCGGCATGCTCGGCAGTTTCGGCCGTTCGCGGCATCGCCTGCTTTCCAAAGAGCATACCAACGTTACCTTCAACGATGTCGCCGGGATTGAAGAAGCCAAGGAGGAACTGGCGGAAATTGTCGAATTTCTGAAAAATCCGCGCAAGTTTCAGCGGCTCGGAGGCCATATTCCGCGGGGCGTGTTACTGATCGGCGCGCCCGGCGTGGGGAAAACCTTGTTGGCCAAGGCCATCGCCGGCGAAGCGGATGTGCCCTTCTTTTCCATCAGCGGGTCCGATTTCGTGGAAATGTTTGTCGGCGTGGGCGCCTCGCGTGTGCGCGATCTATTCAAGACCGCCAAGGAAAGTTCGCCCTGCATTGTGTTTCTCGATGAAATCGACGCGGTTGGCCGCCGCCGCGGCAACGGCTTTTCCAGCGGGGGCCACGACGAGCGCGAACAGACGCTCAACGCCATTCTGGTGGAGATGGATGGCTTCGACACCAACGACCAAGTGATCGTGATCGCCGCCACCAACCGTTCCGACGTGCTGGACCCGGCGCTGACCCGCCCCGGCCGTTTTGACCGCCAGGTCACTGTACCGCTGCCGGATATCAAGGGGCGTTATGAAATTCTCAAGGTGCATGCCCGCAAGGTGAAGCTTGCTTCGGATGTGGACATGCTGCGTCTGGCCCGCCAGACGCCCATGTTCAGCGGAGCGGATCTGGCCGCGATTATCAACGAATCCGCTCTGATCGCCACCATGCTCAACCGGGAAGCCATCGAAATGGCCGACCTGGAAGAGGCGCGCGACAAGATCCGTTTCGGCAAGGCCCGCCGGAGCCGGGTGATCGATGAAGAAGAACGGGTGCTGACCGCCTGGCACGAGGCCGGTCATGCGGTGGTGCAATATTGCTCGCCCGGCGCCGATCCGCTGCACAAAGTCACGATCATTCCCCGTGGTTCCTACGGCGGCGCCACTTTTTCTCTTCCGGAAAAAGACCGCACGTTCCACTCGCGCAAATATTTGCTGGCGGAACTGCGCATTTTGTTTGGTGGGCGCGTCGCCGAGGAGCTTTTTCTCGGTGAAATCTCCAGCGGCGCCAGCATGGACATCAAGCAGGCCAGCGCCATTGCCCGGGAAATGGTCTGCAATTACGGCATGAGCGATGTGCTCGGTCCGATTCGTTTCGGCCACGACGACGGCGCCGTCCCCTGGTTTGAAAATCCACGCGAATACAGCGAAAAGACTGCCGAGGCCATTGACGGTGAGGTGCACCGGTTGATTACCGGCATGTATGCCGAGGCCCGCGCCATCCTCATCGAAAAGAAACGGGAGATAACCGATCTCAAGGACGCGCTGCTCAAGTACGAAACTCTTGACGCCGAGGAAGTCAAACGCATTATGACTGGTCAGAGCCTTTCCAAGCCGACTGTTGGAGATCTCCTGACTCTCGAGCAGTCTCGGCGCGCCGGCAAACCGGAAATACGTCCCGGTCCGGCCAACCAGGCGCCGGCCGGCCCGGTGGTGGGGCCGATGCCGCAGCCTGGTTAGGGGCCGCCAGGAAATAAGGTTTACAAATATGACGCCGGAATTTTGGCCTCTGGCAAGGCCCGAACGAGGAGCATATCCGCAGGTATCTCTAACGAGTGAGCAACGTAGCCGGAGGCCAAAAGACCAAGTCAGATTGGAAAGGTTATTTCTTGACGGCCCCTTAATTGTGTCTTCTTCGCAATAAGCAACTGCTGCAACTATCGACGCCGTCAGGCGTTTTAGTGGATGAAGCCGGATATCGGGATGGCAGCGCAGACAACGGCAAACCAGGCATTTGAGGCTGCCGTGCATACCAACATGGGCAGGTTGATTGCGTTGGCCAGAGCGATGCTCGGTACGCGGATTCGCGATGCCAAACAGGCGGAAGACAT
>JAJZKJ010000467.1 GCA_021804195.1 Acidobacteriota bacterium | reverse complement strand
TCGCGCGTCACCAGATGGTTGTTGCTCACAATCACCACCGGATTGCGAAACTCCGCCAGCACCGCCAGACACTGCCGCGTTATGCCCAGTTTGCGCTCCACCGGCTGATAGCAATCGGTAACGGTAGATATATTGATAACATCACCCTTCCACGAGGGGGCCATCAACTCCCGGCGGAGCAGTTCGGCGGCGCGGTGCTTGACGCGAATACGGGTTTCAAAATCAAGTCCCGCCGAGTAGCCCAGCGTTTCGTGCGTGGGTCGCGCATAGCAGTAAACGCAGCCGTGCTCGCAGCCGCGGTAAGTGTTGAGGCTGTAATTGAATGGCAGGTCCGGGCTTTCGTTGCGGCGAATGATGCTTTTGGCATCATCGGCAATCAGCTCGGTTTGCGGGCCTGGCGATTCCGATTCATCCGTATGCTCGGGATCGTCCGGGTCACGTTCATACCGCTGTCGCTCAAAGCGATTGGGCGGGTTTGCGGCCGCTCCACGGCCATGAATGTGTTGAATTGGCAGATGCACATCGCCCATGGCGATTGAGTATACCCATGGTTCACCAGAAGTTCATGGTCTCCGACACGTCATGCTGCGCCAAGCCGTCGGGCGCGGCCCGGCGGACGATCCCGCGCGTCATGTCCGCCGCAATCCATATCGGGCTGTCACGGTGCTGCAGCGGGCGGGGCGGTGGCCGCGGCGGTACTCGGAGGCTTATTCGCCGCTGCGGCAAAAGTCAGGTTTTCAGCGAGCCAGCCGGCCCAACGCGCGGCTTGCGGGTTTTTTTCCGCCTTGGACAGCGCCATCAGTTTTTTAGAGGTGGCGGTTTCTTCGCTGCGGCTGCCGGTGGCCAAGGCCTGCTGCAGCATGCGGTCATAGCTGAATATTCGCACCAGCGCCACCGGGCTTTGGCTCAGCGATGCAAGCTGTTTGGTCAGCGACGCCGGCAGGCCCTGCAGCGGCGCACGGCGCAGCAACCACGCCTGCACCAGCGGATCGCCCCCTGGCTCCAGCAATCCGGCAAGAGCTGTGGTTATCTTGCCGCTCAGAGCCGAAAGATCGGGCGGCTTAACACCTTGCGGCGCCGGTTGCGTTGCCGCGGCAGCCGCTGCCCGACGCACGCCGGGCAACTCGGTAATCAAGGCGCCGGCGTTGAGCATCTGCTGCGCCTGCGGCAAGCTGGCAAGTTCGGCTGCAGCGGTTGCCATGCCGGTATCGGCATCATCAAACAGGCCGCGCACATTAAAATATCCGGCCGATACAATTTGCCCGCCAAGGCCGGTTTTCATTTGATCGCCAACCGCCAGCGGATTGGTAATCACCTGAATATTGCCCCCCACCAGCGACGCCGGGTTGGTCAAAAGCAGCCCGCGCAGAGGTCCTTGGTCAACGCGGTAGCGCACCGTCAGCGTATTTTGCGGATCAAGCTTGAGGGTGGTCACGTCCGAATCCACGGCATACGCGCCGAGGTTCACCGTTTTAAGCCCTTGAATGGCCCCGATAAACGCCACATTGGTGGTGATGGCGGTATCCGGGCCGACGGCCAACGTGTGATCGGTGGCATTAAAATAATGCACCTTCAGATAAAGGGGTTGCCCATAGCTGATGTACTCATTGGGCCAGCTTACCGTTACCAGTACAACATTGGCCGGATGCTCCACTGCGCCAAGCATGGCTTTGCGATAGATGGCCGCTGCTGCCGACACCGCCGCGTCAGCTGCGCCTTGCGTCAGCGTAACGCCCAGGTTGGAGGCCGCATTGGCTGCCGCCAGCGCCACCAGCCCCTGCGGATGGGTATTCCAGAGAGCCTGGATTATCTTGGCGGCGTGTTGGTTGCGATTTTCCATAACCGCCAGCCGGGCCAACCCAAGTTGCGCGTACGGGTCGTTTCCGGCGGCAACAAAACGCTTGCGGGCCGCCTGGGCAAAGTGCTGCCGCAGCAGCAGCCAGCCGCGCAGCCGCAGGTAGGTCGGCGAGTTTTTGGGGAGCATGCGGCCCAGTTCGGTCAAGCGCTGGGCGGCGTCGGGCGGAACTGAATGGGCATAGTACAGGTCAAGCCACAGCAGGTCGGCGAATAGCTCGGCATTTTTTGGATTTTTGGCCAGTGCCGCAACCAGCCGCTTGCGAATCTGCTGGAAAATGGCGCCGCTGCGCGGGCCGTTGACCGGCAGGCCTTCACTCCGGGCGGTCAGGTCCAGCATCAAAAGTGCCGTCGCGGGGTGTTTGCCCGCGATGAGTTCACGCATAAAAGCGTCAAATTCCGGCTCGTCGCCGGCAATGGCCCAGTCTTGCGCCAGTTGCACCATCAGCTCCGGCGGCACGGGTGCTGCCACCTGCTGATATTGGGCGATGGCGCTGTTAAGCCACGCCGCCGCATGATGATAGTCATTGGCCGAGGCGAGAATATTGCCGACGGCCGCCAGCGCCTCGGGTTGGTACGGGTCAGCTTGCAAAACCGCAATGTACGCGGCAACCTGCTTAACGCGCGCCGCATGGCGCTGATGCAAAATGGCCGCAACCTCCTGCAGCGCCGCGAGATTGGCCGAATTGAGCGTCACCGCTTCCTCAAACATTTTCAGCGCCAGGCGATGACGCGATTGCGCCTCTAGCAGGCGGCCCACCCGCAGCGCCATGGCCGAGGCAACCTGTGCGTCCAAGTCGGGCTGTTTGAGCGCGGCAAGATAAATATTGATTTTGCCGCGAACGGTTTGTGCGCTTTGCGCCAGCGCATCTAAAAATTGCACCTGCGCGGCAATATCGTGCGGCCTGAGTTTGACAAGC
>JAJZKJ010000466.1 GCA_021804195.1 Acidobacteriota bacterium | reverse complement strand
TTCGTTTCGCGGGCGCCGCCTGGTCCAGGGTTGGTTTCCGGTCTGGCCGGCCAGGGATCGGCGTCGGACGTTGGCGCATCGTCAGTTTGTGCAGAAGCGGTATTCAAAGGCATGGCGGTATTCTTCTCCCGGTGCAAGCATGATTGTGGGAAAATGGGGATGATGAACGGCATTGGGAAAGTGCTGCGTTTCCAGGCACACGCCGGAATGTTGTGGGTAGGCGCCGCCAATTCCCCGGATGCCGCCATCTAGAAAATTTCCGGTGTAAAGCTGAACGCCCGGTTGCGTAGTGTAAACCTCCAGTATGCGGGCGGTTTGAATCTCGCGCAGGCGGGCGGCGAGGTGGAGCGGATCGGGACCCTGGCGTAGAACGAAGTTGCAGTCGTAACCGGGCGGAATCTCGCCCATGCGCCGACCGATGGGCGTGGGTCTGGTGAAATCAAACGGTGTTCCCGCCACCGAGCGAATCTCACCGGTGGTGATGAGTTGGGAGTCGCTGGGCGTGTAATAATCGGCGGGGATAAAAAGCTCGTGGTCCAGAATGGTCCCGTTGCCGGCCCCGTGCAGATTGAAATAGTTATGATTGGCCAGGTTCACGGGCGTAGGCTGATCGGTTCGCGCCAGCATGTCGATTCGCAGGGTGTTCTTGGCGAGCAGGCGGTAAACCACCGTTACCCGCAGGTTGCCGGGAAAGCCTTCTTCGCCGTCCGGACTTTCGTAGACGAATTCAACCGCCGGGCCGTCGGCGCTCTGGCGGGCGGCGGCTTTCCACACGCGCCGGGCCATGCCCTGTGGACCACCATGAATCGCATTCGGTCCGTCGTTGGGCGTAAGCTTATACGTTTTTCCGCGATAACTGAAAGCGGCGCCGCGAATGCGGTTGACCACCCGTCCGACCATGCAGCCCAGATAGGGATGCGTGCGCAGGTAAGGCGCCAGCTCCGCGAAACCGAGTGCGACGTCGGCGGTTTCGCCGTGGCGGTCTGGAACGTGCAACTCGGTGATGGTTGCGCCATAGGAGGCGAGTTTCACCACCATGCCGTTGTCGTTGGTAAGAGTGAAAAGTTCGACGGGTGTGCCGTCGGGGGTTTTACCGAATAGCGATTGCTGAATTTTCATGCGGCTTATTATGAACCCTACCCGCCGGCGACACAACCTCGCCCCCCAAGGTGGATTATTGACTACCCGGCGTCAACTTCCACCCTTTTCTTTCGCGCGGCGCAGCCAGGGTCCCTCCGCCGCCAGAGACGCCAACAGCCCGCCGATACTCAGCAGAGGGATGCATATATAGCCTCCAAAATGAACCAGGAGGCCGGCCATATAGGTGCCCGCCACAGTGGCGACGGCATTGGCCGCATTGTTGAGTCCCTGCGCCGCTCCCTGGCTGATCGGGCTTAGATCGGAAGTAAGCTCCGTACCGGTGACGCTTATCACCGGCCAGGAAAGAACCACCAGCGCGAAGCCTGTCAGCGCCGCGCCGGTCGCCGCCGCCCCGGGCTGGAGAGCCATCAATCCCAGGAGCAGCAGGAAACCAACCAGCCGCGCCGCGCGGCCAAGAAAGTAAATACGCTCGGCGCCAAACCGCAAGGCCCATTGCCCCGCCAGATTGTAGAGCATGACGCCGCCGCCCGCGGCAATGGCGTAGGCTAGCGAAGTGGTTGCCGGCGCAACACCAAAGCTGGTTCGCATGAACAGCGGAAAATAGGCGAAGAAACCGGCTACGCCCAGGAATAAGAAAAACCAGGAGAGAATAAATCGTCCGAAACGCGTGGGCAGCAGCTTCGGCAGATTTTTCAGGGCCGCCACATTCAGTACGTGGAAATGCTTGAGTAACCCGCCGCCGAGTAGTTCCACGCGGGAGAATCGCGCCAGCTCATTGAATTGCAACCCCAGACCACGCTGGTTGGCGCCTGCTGTGAGGAGAGGCTTGCCGCCGCTTTTGACTCCGCTTCGCGGAGCGCTTATGAAGCCGAGGGCCAGCCCGACCGCCAGCATACCCGCTCCGGTCCACAATCCCAACCGGTAGCTCACCGCCGCGAACATGCCCGCCAGCAGCAATCCCGCGACCTGACCCGTTCCGTTAAATGTCTGCAACCAGCCGATCCGCGGTGTCCACTGTTCACGGGGATGGAATTCCACCACGAACAACGTGGCACAGGTCGCCACCGCAGCGCTTCCAGTGCCCATCAGCAGCGCGATCGGCAACCATCCCAACAAACCCGGCGCCAACGGAAACGCCACCAGCGCCGCCATTTCCAGGATAAAGCCTCCGAAAAAGATCGGACGATATATTTTCCTGCGGTCCGCCAGGTTGCCCCAGAACGGTGAGGTAAGCGCGCCCAGATTGAATGCGCCCACCACGTAACCCACCGTGGCCAGACTGTGGGAAATCGCCTCCATCATCAGGGGAAGCAAAACCGGTATAAGCCCCGACGATACCGCGCCGAGCATCGCGTAGGAGCCATACCAGGGCTCCAGCCAGCGGCGCGGCCCGCGAAGGGTATTCCAAAAAATATTTTCCGTGCTGGTCATGGTCTGGAGTCTTTTGGAGAAAGCTCCGCAGCTTTCGCCGCCTTTTCAAGCAAACCCATAGTGAATTGAATAGCGGATTTGTCCGCGCCGGGCAAATCGCGTGCGATAGCGGGCGCTCCCGAGAGCCATCGGAATTGGCGATCACCATCGCAGGGCAATTGCATGTAGATTCTCACCAAATAATTCGCGTCCGCGAAATTTGCGCATTTTAAAATGATGTGGTAAATAGTGGTTGTGCCAGAGTGTTTC
>JAJZKJ010000465.1 GCA_021804195.1 Acidobacteriota bacterium | reverse complement strand
GTAGAGCTGTCGCTTACGGGCACGAAGAAACGATCAACAGCCACAGAGACGCGAAAAGGGCCACAGAGACGCTGTTTAGTCTAATGTGGCATCCGCGACCCCGCCCCGCTCATAAGGGTTGAAGCAGGGGTTGAGGCAGGATGCCGAAATCCTCGATGCGACAGGAGTCGCTAATCGGGAACGCTGCAATCCTCCCGATGCGTCGGGACAGGTCTCCGCCGCAGGAGCGGCCAATCGGGACTCCTTTCTCCTGGCCGACCTCCGCGCCCGGAGTTTATCCCGACACATCGGGATGACTTCGTCGCTTCGTGTTGAACCCCCCGTCGCGGCCGCAGCCGCCCGTATCCGCGCCCGGAGTTTATCCCGACACATCGGGACGCCTTCGCGTCTTCGCGCCTTCGCGTGACCGTTGGGTTGTCGGCCTGGCTCGCGGCCGCAGCCGCGCCGCATTATCCCCCACCATATCTCGCCTAACAACACCACAGGAGATGCCCGCCGGCGCGGGCTTGCGCCTGATAATTGCGCAGCGGTCTTTGACAACCAAATACGTGCGTCGCGGCAGCGACAGCTCTACTTTCTACTCTCATGTGGAGCGCCTGCGGCAGGTCTGCGCCGCAGGAGCGGCTAATCGGGAGCCTCTCGCCCCCATTGCGCCAAAAATTAACCCTTCAACCCGGAGCTTTAACAAATGCGCTGCAATCTTGATCATCTTGATAATCTTGATAACCTTACCCAAAATCCCCAGCAAAACCGCCTGTTTCCAGACGGTTTCAAAATCGCACCCTTGATCACCTTGATCATCTTACCCTCTACAGCCCCGGCCCATCAGGAGTCTCGCGCCCCCATTTCGCCCACAACCAGCCCTCAACCCCGACCCGTTGTGAAAGCGTTGGCCGCGTTGGCCGCGTTGGCCATGATGTGCGAATCAATCAAAATTCCCAGCAAATTCGCTGATTTCACAACTCGGCCAAGCCGGCCAAACCCAACCACCCTGGCCGCGTCGGCCAACTCACCCACTCTTTTTTTGACGGCGGCCTCATCCGCCCCAACCCGCGTCCGGAGTTTATCCCGACACATCGGGATGTCTTCGTCGCTTCGTGTTTAATCTGCCCCGGAGCTAAAAAAAATGCGCGGCAATCTTGGCAACCTTGGCAACCTTACCCCAAATCCCCAGCAAAATCGCCTGTTCCCCAAGCGATTTCAAGATTGCAGCCTTGGCGACCTTGGCAATCTTGCCCGGCGCGGCAGCGACAGCGGAGCACGCCACGCTTCGCGCGGGATTGGT
The DNA here is from genome assembly GCA_021804195.1 of Acidobacteriota bacterium. Next base: position 1,499 of record JAJZKJ010000465.1, on the reverse strand, counting down.
TTGCAGCAGGAAAAAGAGTGCGCCCGGCGAAATAATCGCCGGGCTGATGTTCCTGCGGAGGGGCTTGGCGGCCAGGATGGCAGCCCCCCAACGCCGGGCTGGTGGCGAACGGTCCTGACGCCGTTGGCGGGGAACTTGGTTTGAACGATGCAGCCCATGGGTTGTTTCCCGGGGCGCTCTTTCGCTGGGGCAGTGCGTGCAATTTCAAGCATTCCGTTTGCGCGGGCAAGTGTAGTGCGCCCGGCGAAACAATCGCCGGGCTGGGGGGGGGCGGCATTGGGATTCAATGGGAAGCGCGGCCCTATGCCCCGCGGCTAAGTGGCGGTGCGGGATTGCGGCTTAATGGCGGTTTTGGCTGGGTGGTCGGCCTGATCGTCGTAATCATGCCGGCGCAATACTTTGGCAGGGGGATTGGGTGCCGATGGTCCTACCAGTCCAGACCCACCGGAATCTTTAGAAAACCAGGCCGGCGTGGCCGCCTGCCGCGATCAAATCCAACTGCTACCGCCCGACTTTAACCGGCGTCTTTTCAAGCTTTTCGGCCATGGCCGGCTCCCGCGCGGTGGGGCGGGCGGGTTCCTTGCCATCCGCTTTTATGGATGGCTTTTCAGCGGCGTTGGACGCGGGCTTGTCATCGACAACCACAATACGGCGGGCCAGCACCTTTTCCCGTATCTCGCGGGCCACCTCCGGATTTTCTTTGATGAACTGACGGCTCTGCTCACGCCCCTGTCCCAGCCGCAACGCCCCAAAGCTGAACCATGCGCCGCTTTTGTCCACCACAGAGTCGGTGACGGCCATATCCAGAAGTTCGCCCTCGTAGCTGATGCCGCTGTCAAAAAGAATATCAAATTCAGCCTCGCGGAACGGGGGGGCGATTTTATTTTTTACCACCTTGGCCCGCACATGATTGCCAATGGATGCATCCCCTTCTTTAATGGTGTTCACGCGCCGAATATCAATACGCACGGAACTGTAGAATTTCAAGGCCCGTCCGCCCGTGGTTGTTTCCGGATTGCCGAACATCACACCGATTTTTTCGCGGATCTGGTTGATGAAAATCACCAGGGTTTTGCTTTTGGATACCGCTCCGGTGAGCTTGCGCATGGCCTGACTCATCAGCCGGGCCTGCATGCCCATGGAGGCGTCGCCCATGTCGCCTTCAATTTCGGCCTTGGGAATCAGGGCCGCAACGGAATCCACCACCACCACATCCACGGCATTGCTGCGCACCAGCATTTCAACAATTTCCAGGGCTTGTTCGCCGGTGTCGGGCTGACTGACCAGCAGATTTTGCAGGCTCACGCCGAGGCGCTTGGCCCAGGTGGGGTCCAGAGCGTGTTCAGCGTCCACAAAGGCCGCCACGCCGCCGGTTTTTTGCGCCTGCCCGATCACGTGCAGACACAGCGTGGTCTTGCCGGATGATTCCGGTCCAAAAACTTCCACAATGCGGCCACGGGGTATGCCCTTGCCGCCCAGCGCAATATCCAGGCCCAGCG
>JAJZKJ010000464.1 GCA_021804195.1 Acidobacteriota bacterium | reverse complement strand
CAATTTGATCGGATCGCCTCAATCGAAATGTTCGAAGCCGTGGGCGAATCTTATTGGCCAACCTATTTCAACTGCCGACAATCGTGCCACCTTCGCGCAGGCTGGTGATGCGTTGGCGTTCATCATAATTATCCGAAAGCTCGGCCCCCCAGGCCCAATAGGGGAGAGATAGAGCGGTCCATGACCAGGTGACTAACGCGTAGGTGATGAAAAGCCAGATCGCGCCTGCGCCGTGCGGCGGGAAAAATAAACCGATGGTGCCGACCCCGGCAATCGGGATGGCACAGGCGATGAAGGGCTTTCGGCGGCCAAAGCGCGAGCGGGAGAGATCGGATAACCGGCCAATCGTGGGGTCGATCAGCACATCGAAAATGCGCACGGCGCTGAGCACATAGCCCACGGTGGCAAGGCGCACGCCGATATCGTGGGCCCAGAAATCGGGCAAAATCACTAATAACGGTAAGCCAAGCATCGCCAATGGCAAGGCGGGGCCAGCATAAATCAGTAACAGGCGAAGTGGCAGCTTCGCCCGCCCGGGCGCAATGAGCTGGTTCAATCAGGGCCGCGCGATCACGAACTGCCCGACATCGGTCCAGCCGGCGCGAAACCCCGCCTCGCAATAAGCGAGATAGAATTCCCACAACCGTTTGAAGCGTGTGTCATATTGGCGGGAAAATTTGGCGATGCGCGGCCAAGAATCCTGGAAGGCCTTGCCCCAGCGCGCCAGCGTATCGGCATAGTCGGTGCCGAACCAAAAACTATCACGCACATGCAAGCCGGCTCGGTTGATTTCCGCATGGAGCCGGCTCGGTGAGGGCAACATGCCGCCGGGAAACACGTAGCGTTGGATAAAATCGGCGCTAGAGCGGTAATCCTCGAAATAACGATCAGCGATGGTGATGATTTGCAATCCGGCCAGCCCGCCGGGGCGCAGGCGATCATGCAGGCAGTTGAAATAGGTTGGCCAATAAGATTCGCCCACGGCTTCGAACATTTCGATTGAGGCGATCCGATCACATTGCTGGGACACATCGCGATAATCGCGCAATTCGAGGGTTACCCGATCAGACAAGCCCGATTTGGCAATGCGGGCCTGGCCGAATTCCAATTGCTCGCGCGACAAGGTGATGCCGGTGACCGATGCGCCATAATCGCGCGCGGCGATTTCGGCAAAACTGCCCCAGCCGCAGCCCACTTCGAGCACGCGCATGCCCGGCTGCAATTCGAGCGCCTTGCAGAGACGGTGGATTTTCGAGCGCTGGGCGGCCTCCAGATTGGACGCATCGCGATCAAACAAGGCAGCGGAGTAGGTCATGGTGCCATCAAGCCAGGAGGCGTAAAACTCATTGCCCAGATCATAATGTTCGGCGATGTTGCGCCGCGCCCCTTTGCGGGTGTTTGGGCGCAATTTATGCGCGATGGCGCTGACCACCCGCGCCCATAATTTGCCGCGCAACATGTCCTCCCAGGCCGCCTCGTTCAGCGTGCCGAGGCGCAGCACGTCGATCAAATTGGGGCTGTCCCAATCACCGTCCAGATACGCTTCGCTCAGGCCTAGACTGCCGCCAAACACGAGCTTGGCAATCATTCGGGCGTCGCGCACGATCAATGTTGCGGCGGGGCCGGGTTCGGCGCCCGCGAAATGATGCACGCTGCCATCGGGCAAAATGACTTCCAAGGTACCCGCCTTGATCAAGCGGGCGATGCTGAGACCAAGCCGCAAGCGGCGGTCACGCGGCAGGCTCGCATGGTTGATGGTGGTCGCGTCGGTCATGACGTTTCTCCAGGAATAACGGGCGGATGGACAAGTGAGGGTTCGCGATGGAACATCGCACCGCGCAGGAATAGGCGCAGCGCATGCCAGTGGATCGCCGCAATCACTTTGAACGCCATGAATGGCATGCGCAATAATTGGGCGGTCAAGGCGTTATCGGTCGCGGGCATGGCGCGCAGCGCCATCACCACATTCAAGCGCGGCGCTGCGGCTTTGTAGCGGATACCCAGACGAAACTGTAGGCCGGGGCGGCTGAAGGTGAAATCATACTGCCCGTTCATGTCGAAAAACGGTGAGACATGCATGGATTTCGCGGCCATTTGCCGCACAGTGCCGGTGCCAGGGGCGACCGGGATTGCGTAAATGACTTGGTCGCCAAAGGTGTTTTTCACTTGGTGCAACACCGCACCGAGCGTGCCATCAGCCGCGTAACAGAAGTAAAACGCAATTGGGTTGAATGCATATCCCAAGATACGGGGGATCACCATGAAACGGATGCGCGCGGCGTAGATTTCCTGGCCATGCGCCGCGAGAATGGCCTCAGCCCATGGCCGCAGCGCGGAGCCGTCCCGCGGGCCGTGATCGCGATCATGCACGCTGATCAGCCCAACGCGGTTATGGCGAAACAGCCTGCTGCGGGCAGCGAATTGATCAAGGTCGTCCAAATCCACTGCGAGCATCCAGAGCCGATAGATAAAGCGGTGGATGAATTTTTCGACCCGCACGTGACTAACCTTGCCCGCATAGATTTGCGGCGGCTCGATCATCGCTGCGGGGGTAGCGAGATTATTCATGCGGCCTGCGACGCTGGGCGGTGATCGGCGGCGCGCCAAGGGACATTGATGCCCAAAGCGCGCGCAATATGCACGGCGGAAGCGATACCATCCTCATGAAATCCCCAGCCGGTCCAGGCGCCAGCAAACCATAGCCCGGCTTTGCCTTGAATGGCGGGAAGCTGTTCCTGCGCCGCCATGGCTTGCGCGTTGAATTGCGTTTTACTTCTGTTACGCGGCTG
>JAJZKJ010000463.1 GCA_021804195.1 Acidobacteriota bacterium | reverse complement strand
TCAGCAGCCGCGGCCCGTGCCCCGGGTTTCCCTGGCGCCCAGCCATAGCCTGGAGCTGGAACTGGCGGCCAGCCTGCTTTATACGGTTTGCGATTTGCCCTACCAGCAGATTCTCGATGTGATCGGCGGATTGAGTGCCCCGCAACGGCGCGAAATTCTCGATCTCGGGCAGCGTCATCGCGGCCGGCACGACGAATGGGGGCGGGAGTGGCGGGCGGGATATGGTTTCGCATTCGACATATTGCAGGACGTGGGAAGCTTTCGCGACCTGCATCGTCATCGCCGCTGCGTGCAATTGCACCAGAAATATACCTGGGCTCATGGGCACGACACGCCGGAATTGTGCCGTCAGGCCCAGGTGAGCCGCTACCAGCCGGCGATCGCGGCGGCGCGCGAGGCCGCGTCGCGGCTGCCCCCGGGCACGGGAGAATATCTCATGCCGCTCGCCCAGCGCAAGCGCACGCTTTTTAAAATGGATGCCGCCGAAGCCGCATACATCATTGAGCTTCGATCCGCGCCCGGCGGCCATTTCGCCTATCGCGAAATCGCCCAGGAAATGCACCAGGCGCTGAGCCGGCAACATCCCGGATGGGCTGATTATGTGCGGGTCTCGCCCATGGACTGGGAAAGCGATCTGCTGCGGCGATAAAAAACCCGACTTCTAAGGCGCCCGCTCTATACCGTTCCCCGCCCCGACCGGAAAAAATGAACTTCGGTTAGGGGGCTCGTCTGCGCATTCGTCCCGGTTTCCTGTTTACCTGCCTATGGGCGGCGATGGCCGCCGCGGTTCCAGTTCCAGTCCAAAAAAATGGACTCGCGTCCGCGCGGCTGCCTGTCTGGATCCTGGCTCAGCGCCATTACTTTTATTCCGGCCGGCAAGCGTCCATGAGCCGGCAGGATTGGCGCCGGAAAATCAGCGCCGGACCGGCCTATTTGCGGCAAGCCAACATCGTGGAAATATATCGCCTGCGGCTGGATCAGATCAGCACCCGGGGCCTGGACCGGGAAACCGTGCAGCGAATCTTTTATATCGCCACCGGGCAAGGCGCGCGCGAATTAGGGGATGACGATGTCTGGTACGACGCCGCGCGCGAACATTTTCACTGGGGTTATGCCCATATATACCGGCACGGCCGCATGGTGGGTCAGGGACAGGATGACGGCGCGGGCCAGCCGGCCACCTCGGGAACCCAGGACCGCAAGATGGCTTTCCCGGGATTGCAGCCGGGCGATATCGTGAGCCTGACGTACTGGCTGACGCCGCGCAACGCCAGGGCATGGCGGGTCTGGGGGCGGAAATATATCGGCGATATCTACGCCTTGCGGGGCGATCATGCCACGCTGCGGTCGCGGCTGGTGGTGCAATCGCGCCTGCCATTATTTGTCGCGCAATCCCGATTGCCGGCGCCCCGGCCAGCGCGGCGGGGCCGCAATGAAGTCTGGGCATGGCAAGCCGGACCGCTGCCGGCTTTTTATTCCGAAAGCCAGGGCCCGTCCATCACAGACCGCTCGCCGTATGTGCAATGGTCATCTTTTTCCGGCTGGAGGGAACTGGCGCAATGGTATAGCCAGCGGCTGCGGGCGAGAATTGTGATTTCGTCCGCATTGCGGCAGCGATGGCTGCAACTGGCGCCGCCCGGCGGAACGCCCCGGGAAACTGTGCAAAAAGTATGGCGCGCCCTGGCCCGGCGTCTGTTTTACTATGGCGACGAAGTGGGCATCCATGCCTTCCTACCCGCTCCACCCGGCGAGGTGTTTCATGCCCGGCGAGGCGACTGCAAAGACGGCGCCCTGCTGCTGTCCACCTGGCTGCGGATGGAAGGCATTCCGGCGGAGTTGGCCATGCTCCGCACCCGCCGCATGGGGGCCATGGCCAGCGCCGCGGCCACGCTCGCGGCTTTTGACCATGCGATTGTATATATTCCAGCCGGCATCATGGGCCGGCGCGCGCGCTGGATTGACACCACCGCGCCGGAATACCAAACCCGCACGCTGCCCCCCAGCGATCAAGGCGCCATTGCCATGCTGGTGCCCATCCATCTGGCGCGAGGGAAAACGGCGCGAATAGCCCGCGCACAGACCGTGGCATTTCATCCGCTCACGCCCAGACCCCCGGGGTTAATCAAAGTTCCTTACGCCACATCGGCGCACAATCTGGCCCGGCGCAATTTCCGCCTGAGGTTTCTGAGATTCCATGGCGCATGGCAATTACGGATACTGGGGCAATGGAGTTTTCGCGGCGCGGATGCCCCGGCCATGCGAAGCCGCTATGGAGCACCGCTGAGCCGGCAGAGGAATTTGCGCGCCTGGATGGCACGCAATTTTCCCGGAGCCCGGCTGGAATCCACGGCGGCGGAAGGCCTGGCGGCGGATGCATCCACATTCCGGCTGCGTTTCACCGCCGCCGCGGCCTGGCCGCCGGCGCGAGGCTGGCGCGCCCCCTGGACGGATTGGCACGTGGCGCGCCAACTGGCCTTTACCGCCCGGCGGCGTGATCGCCTGCGCCTGCGCTCACGCTGGCGGCGGCAAGATGATTGGCAGGTAAGCTGGCCGGCAACCCTTCAGGCACCCGGTCTGCCCCCGTGCCTGCCCATTTCTACCCGCGCACAACTGCCTGAGGTCGGGTTCTGGAAGCTGCGGGAAACCTGCCGGCCGGGAAGCTGGCGGATCTTTACACAAGTCACGCAATCGGCAATCTCGATTCCGGCGCCGCAATATTTGCAATTTCGTCATTTCTGGCGGCAAGCGGACCTGCGGCTTGACGCCTTTCGGCCGGCTATCGTTCAGAAA
>JAJZKJ010000462.1 GCA_021804195.1 Acidobacteriota bacterium | reverse complement strand
GGCAAAACCACCATGATTCGTACCTTGCTGGGGTTGATTCGTCCCAACAGCGGCAGCGGCCGAGTGCTGGGGTTGAACATTGCTGACCATGCGCTGGACATTCGCCGGCAGGTGGGTTTTGCGCCCGAGGATGAGTGTTTGTTTCCGGGCGTTACCGGCATTGAATTTGTGGCCTATGCGGGTGAGCTAGTGGGTATGCCCGCCACCGATGCCATGCAACGCGCCCACGAAGTGCTCGACTATACGGGCCTGGGTGAAGTGCGCTATCGCAAGGTGGAATCGTACTCTGCCGGCATGAAACAGCGGCTCAAACTGGCCGGGGCCATCGTACACGACCCTCATTTGCTCATACTTGATGAGCCGACCAATGGTATGGACCCGGCTGGCCGCGAAGATATTTTGCGCCTCGCCGCCGACCTGGCTCATAACAAGGGTATGAGCCTGATTTTTTCGAGTCATTTATTGCCCGATGTCGAAGCGGTGTGCCGCTATATTGTCGTGCTGGGCAATGGCCGGCTGCTTTTGCAGGGGCCTATCAGCGAACTCAAACAGGCTCGCGCCGATTGTTATGAAGTACGACTCAAGCAGCCGAGCGAGGTCTTTAATCAGCGGCTAAAGGCGGCCGGCTGCACGTTGACCATCCGCGGTGAGCTGCTGGCCGTGAAATTGCCCGAGGGCGCCGCTATGGCAATGGTGTGGCAGGCGGCTGCCGACAGCCACTCGCAGATTCGTCACCTGCGCCCGCAGCGCAGCACGCTGGAAGAAGTATTTCTCGATGCGTTGGAGCCGCACTGATGCCAATTTTGGATCAAGGCTATCAGCACTGGACCGGGCGGCTGGCGGGCCACCGTTGGCGCTGGTTGGCGGTGGCACGGCAAGGCATTCGCGTAAGCATGCGCACGCGGTACGTACGTTATGTGCTTTTTGCCGCCTGGGCGCCGGCCCTGACGCTGTCTTGCCTGCTGGCGATGTGGGGCCTGCTCGAGCGAAAAAGTTCGCTGGTGTCTACATTTGTAAGCTTTATGGCTTTTATGAACCCCGGCGTAGTGGCGGCCCCATTGCATTACCGGGTGGATGTGTGGCGGCTGGCCTACGGCTACTTTATGCATGTGGAACTCTACTTTTCTATGGTGGTGATACTGCTCATCGGCCCTAACCTCATCAGTCAGGACTTGCGCGTTAATGCACTGCCGCTGTATTTTTCGCGACCGCTGCGGCGCAGCGACTATTTTTTGGGTAAGCTGGGCGTGATTGTGTTTTTTCTGGCGATGGTGATGATCGCCCCGGCCATCGTAGCGTATATTCTTGGCCTGCTTTTTTCGCTTGATATTACGATTATTCCGCAGACCATCGGCATTTTGCTCGCGGCCATTGTTTATGGAGCGGTCATTGCCCTTTGTGCCGGCACGCTTATGCTGGCGCTCTCAGCGCTGACGCGCAATTCGCGTTATGTGGCGCTGCTGTGGCTGGGGGTGTGGTTTATAGGCGGCATCGGCAGCGGCGTATTGGAGCATGTGCATCAACATCAGTTGCGCTTTGACGCCCGCCAATGGATGCTTAAACATCAGCTGCCCGTACGGCGGTTTCTACCCCTGATCCCCAATTCCGAAAGGCCGCCGCTTGACCAAAATGGCTGGCAGCTCTATCGGCAGCGCTACGCAGCGCTGCGCCTGGCAGACGCCACCCGCGATTGGCGGCCGTTGGCGTCTTATACGGGCGATTTGGCCCGCATCGGCCAGCAGTTGCTGCAAACAAACGAGGCCTGGCGCAGCATTGGTAAACTGCTGCCGCCGGGGCCGCATCGGCAGCGGCTGCTGGCGCGGTATCTTGGCCCGCGCTATCCGTGGTATTGGGCGGCCGGAGTGCTCGCCTGCGTTTTAGGAATCTGTTTATGGATTCTCCACAGGTCCATCCGGGCGATGGATCGGCTCAAATAAAACCGATTGTTGCATTCCACGAGGTAAGCAAGTGGTATGGCAACGTGATCGGTCTGAACAAGCTCAGTGTGCTGGTGCAGCCGGGCATCACCGGCTTGCTTGGCCCCAATGGGGCGGGCAAGTCTACCATGCTGCAATTGGCGACCGGACAGCTTCGTGTTAGCAAGGGACAGGTGCAGGTGCTCGGTGAGCCAGCGTGGAACAACCCCAGCCTGTATCACCAGGTGGGTTTGTGCCCTGAGCAAGATGCATTTTATGAGTGGATGAGCGGGCAGGATTTTGTCGCGACCTGTGCCCGTCTTGCGGGCTTTGCGCCAAGGCTCGCCAGGGCCGCCGCCAATGATGTGCTGGAAGCCGTCGGCATGACCTCGCACAAAAAACGAGCCATTCGCGGATATTCAAAAGGCATGCGGCAGCGCACCAAATTGGCTGGGGCCATGGTGCACCAGCCCCGGGTGCTGTTTCTGGATGAGCCTATGACCGGCACCGACCCCGTGGCAAGGCATGATCTGATCGAAATTATTCATCGGTTTGCCGCGGCTGGTCGCAGCGTGGTGGTTTCAAGCCATGTGCTTTATGAGGTTGAAGCGCTGACCTCGCAGATTATTCTGCTCAACCGCGGCCGGTTGCTGGCGCAGGGGCATATTCGCGACATTCGCAACCTGATGGATCAACATCCGCATCGCATTGTGCTTGCATCACCCCAGGCTCGTGCGCTGGCGGCCGCCATGATCACCTGGCCTGATGTGCAGGGCATTAACGTGCATGATGCTTCTCAAACCATCGTTGTGGAGACCGTACAGCCCGACTTGTTTTACTCGCGGCTGCCTGAACTTGCCGCCGCCGGCTCTGAG
>JAJZKJ010000461.1 GCA_021804195.1 Acidobacteriota bacterium | reverse complement strand
GTGGACCCCGCGACCATCCGGTCTGCACGCCGAGATCGCCGAGTTTCTCGGCCACTACGGGTTCGCAGCGCCGCGGGAAGTGGGGATGGATTTCTTTCTCTATCATGGAGGAAAGGAATATGCGGTTGGCTACCCGCAATATGTGCGCTGGATTCCGTTATTAAGCCGGATTCACGGCTCTTACCCTCTCCAGCCGGTGGCGATCTATGTTACTTACCGGCCGGTCTTCACCCATCCGGCGGCGCTGGCCGGCATGGCGGACCGGTTGGCCGGAATATGGCGCAAACTGCCCCTGGCCTTTACCGTGGTTACCAACCGGGAAGTAGCGGCGGGAGTTGTCCGGCTGGGACAATTCCGCGCCATCTTCCCATTAAACGGCCGGCATGATCGGGCTATTACCAATTATGCGGCACACGGTGGGCATGTTCTGGATCACGCCTCGCAACTGGCTCAATATGCGCCGGCTTATCTCACCTTCGCTCCTTCCAGCGACAGGGTCGAAGCGCTGCCCACGGTGCATCGGGCGGCGCATAGCGCCTGGATCACCCTGAGCGGCTGGCGACCCGCTCATCCATACAGCGGTGTGGCTACGATCCATTTAGGGGGATTGGGTCTGCCCCGTGGGCGCTATCACATCATGAACGCCGCAACCGGCCGGCCCATCGCCAGTTTCGCTACGCGTGGCGAGTTGCAGGTTCCCTTGCACATCGCTCCCGGAGATTTGCTTCTCTGGCGGATTCTGCCCGGCCCGGGCGCCGCGCTCCGGCAACCTCCACCGATCAGGTAGGGATGGTCCCGATGGGGCCTTCGCAGATCGACAATTTCCATGCAGGAAAAAGACAAAATATGTTTGGCCTGAACTGGAATACAACCATTCTTGAACATGTCCATTGAATGCCCGGGGCGGGAGTCGAACCCGCACGGCCGTTACCGGCCACAGAATTTTAAGTCCTGAGCGTCTGCCATTCCGCCACCCGGGCTTAGAGCTACTCTACGCCGCCGCCTGGCAAATGAGAAGATTGACGACCGCTGGAGTAGTAATTTTTTCAATAGAAGCCGAAACAGACGGCGCGGCCCGCCTGCCGCCAGGCAGGCAGGCGCCCGGCGCGCCATCCTGGTTGATACGCCGCTGATCCCGCCGCCGGAAGTCCTCAATGGTGCAGCATAACCAGTGTGAGAGCGCCCAGCAGAACGCAATAGATGGCGAACGGCGCAAGCTTGCGGGTCTGAAAATATTTCATCAGGAAGGCGGTGCTCAGATAAGCCGTGACACCCGCGGCCAGCGCGGCGGGAATGGTCAGGCGGAGGATGGACTGCGCCTCGGGCTGGAACAAGGCGGGCACCTTGAGCAGACCCGCCGCGCCGATCACCGGCGTCGCAAGCATAAAGGCGAAGCGGCAGGCTTCCTCGTAACTCAGGCCGGCCAGAATACCGCCGACAATCGCCACTCCGCTGCGGGATATTCCCGGAAACAAGGCGAAGGTCTGAAATCCACCGACCACCGCGGCGGCGGGGAAAGTCAGATCCTCCGCCCGCTTTTTCTGCCTGGTCGCGGCCTGTCGGATGGCCCGCTTCTTCAGATAGTCGCCCAGGAACATCACGCCGCCATTGATGATCAGAAAAAGAGCCACCATCCATAAATAGGCCGGATTGTCGAAAAACAACTTGAATTTTTTTTCGAAGATCAATCCCACCAGGCCGACAATAATGGTGCCGGCCACCAGCAACCAGGCAAATTTGCTCTGTTCGTCATAAACAAACTTCCCGCGGCGCAGACTGCCCAGGTACGCCCGGATAACCAGCCACCACTGTTTCCAGAAATAACACACCAGGGCCGTGGCCGTCGCCAGGTGCAGCGCCACGACAAATGAAAGGAAATTTCTGTTGTTGGTGCTGAAATGCCAATGCAACAACGCCTTGATCACAATAATGTGTCCAAGACTGCTGATCGGAAATAACTCCGAGACGCCCTGGAGCGCACCGAGAAAAATGGCCTGAAACATACTCAAGTGCTGGGTGATATGGTGTATTGCATGCGGGGCGGGGTGCATATCAAACTCCTTCGTCCGTTCCTTGACACGCGGGACCCCCGCGCGCCGGGTTCATTGATTCTTCGGCCCGCGGGCGAATGGATCATCATGCACAGACAACGTCCAATGGCAAGCGGTTTGCTTCATTTTTGGGGACGCCCGGGATAACGGCAATTGCCGCGCGGCCACTGTACAATGGGGGCGACTCGCAATACACGGACCGGAGTTTCCGATGCCCAAAAGCGCTCCAACCAGCCACGATACCTATCTGCCCCGCAGCACCGTGCTGGTGGTGGATGACAATCCCCAGAACGTGGAGCTTATCCAGGCTTATCTGGAAAGCATCAACTGCGCCACGGAGGTGGCTGTGGACGGCGTGGACGCGCTGGCCAAAGTGCCCCGCATGAAGCCCGATCTGATCATTCTGGACGTCATGATGCCGCGGATGAGCGGTTTTGAGGTGTGCCGCCGGCTCAAGGCCGATTCCAAATTCCGCGACATTCCCATCCTGATGGTAACCGCTTTGAACGAGCTGGGAGATATTGAGCGCGGAGTGGAAAGCGGCACCGATGACTTTCTTTCCAAACCTCTTAATAAGCTTGAGCTTCTAACCCGTGTCAAGAGTCTTCTGCGGGTGCGGCATCTGAAAAGTCAGTTGGAACGAACGCTGGCTTATTTGAGCGACATAGAAGCTGGTGATTCGCAGAATTAGCGCCCATCGCGGAGCCATACCACGCCCGGGCGGCGGGGTGCCGGTTGGATGGT
>JAJZKJ010000017.1 GCA_021804195.1 Acidobacteriota bacterium | reverse complement strand
ATATCACCGTTCAGCGGATTTTATGGTTCCACTAAATGGGCCATTGCCGCCGTTGCGGAATCGTTGCGGCGCGAAGTGTGTGGCCGGGGCGTGCGTGTTACGACGGTCAAGCCAGGCATTGTGGAAAGCGAATTTCAGGAAGTCGCGGGCTATACCTTCGAAAATTTCACGAAATCCATAGCGAAGTTCGGGAAAGTGCTGTCCGCGGATGACGTTGCGCGAACCATCGGCTTTGTAGTCAGTCAGCCGCCATATATGCATATCAACGAGCTGGTATTGCGGCCCACCGGGCAGGACTATCCATAGGCACCTGCCTGTAGTTGTCGGCATTGCCGACTTATCCTATTATGAATAGCCCCATGGTCTGGCCGGATGCCCGAGTGGACTAAGGGAGCGGATTGCAAATCCGCGATTCGTGGGTTCGAATCCCACTCCGGCCTTTGTCTGAATCCCATTGATTATCGCGGCTTTCCCGCATGGATAGAGGCTTTTCTTCATCACGCCCTTGCATGGCTAAGACTCCGTCAGGCTCCACGGAACTCTTGGATTCTATGCCCGAAAGCGCCCAACTGCGCGCCAAGACATTTTTACCTATCGGCGCATCAGCGGTGCCGGTTGCCCGTGCGCTCTGACTCTTCGGCGTATGCCAGTCCGGTAGGGCACCAATCGCCTTATCCAAGTCGCCACGGAATACGTGCGTGTAATTGTCCATAGTCAAGCTGATCGTTGAATTTCAGACCAACTATCGGTTTGCGATCCGGTACTTAAGGAGGGCCGCTTGAACCATTTGATGCTATCTGGCCGCCAACGTGGCTTCGGCTCGGCCAGCATTCTGAAAGCCGGAGAAACTCATCCGGTGAAAGACTTTCCGATCTGTGCGCCGGATCAAGTCCCACGGCGCGCACTTTTTCCAGCACTACGACGGCCACCGGCGGCTGGAGTGAATGGCGGATCGCGTTGCTGATATTTTGTCGGCGATGGGAAAAAAGATTGGACACCGTGTCTTGCAGGCGCTGCACATCGGCGATCTGCCGCATTTTGCGTTCGCGGGGCATAATGCGTATCAGAGCCGATTTTACCTTGGGAGGCGGCCAGAAGGCCCCCGGAGCAATGGCGGCGAGAACCTCCACATCGGCCATCAAGGCGATCAGCACGGAAAGTGAACCGTAATGGTCGGTGCCGGGTGCCGCTTTCATGCGTTGCCCCACTTCCCATTGCACGGTAAATACGAGCCGTTCAAAGGGCATGGACGAAGGTGATTCCGGTTGCTGGTAATCAGCACACTGGGCCGCGAGAATATCGACAATAAGCGGACTGGCGACATTGTAAGGAAGATTGGATACGAGCTTTATTGATCCAGTTGAATGGTCGAGTTTCAGGGATCGCAGGATATTGATGACCGTCGGGTTAATGCGGTGCTTACCCGCCAGCACATCCGCATGAAGCCAATGCACGTTGCGCAGCTTTTCCCAATAGTGGGACGCGGCCGCAAGCAGGGGCGCATCAAGATCCACCGCCGCAACCGCACGGACCAATGGGGACAACCGTGATGTGAGGTTGCCCGGCCCCGGGCCAACTTCCAGGATAATATCCTCCGCCGTCAGCTCCGCCACTTGTATGATCTGATCCAGAACGCGCTGATCCATCATAAAATGCTGACCGAGGCGGCGTGTTGGCCGAGTCCCGGCAGCGGCCAGAATGTCCTCTATTTCTCGTCTATTCATCACTTTTCCGGAATCAGTTCAAATGTCAGTGCCGCTGGTTGTCGGCGGCCTGAGGCATCAACATAAGGCCCGTGAACCACCAGCTTGTCCACCACCAGCCGCCGATGATTCAGCCGCAGTTCGGTGGGAAAGCTTTTACCGGAAAAAATAGCGGCGATGGAATCAACAATTTGCGGGGCCGCCACATCGGCATAGCGCGGGCCGGCATATACATCAATAATTTTCCGCACCACTGGTGAAAGTCGGGGAAGCACCGCCTTGAGCCGATCCGTAAGCAGTGATGGAGGCAGGGGAAAATTTCCCAGGCGCAGAGCATCCATGGTGATCCGGGCCTGCGGAACATTCCTGCCGCCGCGGATCAGATCAATCCGCACGCCCACACCAGCCACCGGATTGCCTGGAACGCGGCTGTCCCGGGCGGCAAAGGTAATTTGATTATCGGTAAAACGGACATAAGGATCGGAGAATCCTCCGGGATTATGGGCGGACTTCGATTTTTCCGGCACCCCATACGCCACCGCCAGCAGGCTGTTGACCTCGTGCTGCGTGATGGTCCAGGTGATTGACCCACGGGGCGGATTGCGCAATTGATTTCGTAATGCCATCAGCGAGGCTTGCGCCCGATCGGCCTGATTATAGACGGCATTATTCATTTTATGAATCGGGCGATACCAGTATGGTGGTATCAGCATTAAAGCGATCGCAGCGGCCATAACCAGGGCGATAAGCACAACCACCGCCAGCGCCCAACTGGTGGCCGATTTTGGACGATAACGGCCTATGCGGAAGCCTGTGCGCCGGCCAGTGCCGCGGAATGCCGAAGTTGTACTCACAATGGCCTCCAACTCATGAGTTTTCTCCTGGAAGGGGAGCGGAATGTGCCGCCAGCTTTGGAATGCGGATCCGCATGGTATTATGCAGCTTGAGCTGCTTAAATGCCCCGGCATTAAGCTCGATGGCAAAAGCGATGGGATGTCCGCTGGGATAAAGCTTCTTACCGTTGTCCGGCTCCATGGTGTAGTGCCGGACAATCACGCCCCGGCGGTTGAGAAAAATAATATCCAAGGGAATTAAGGTATGCTTCATCCAGAAGGTCTGCGGGGCTTGGTGGTGAAAGACAAACAACATGCCACGATTGTTCGGCATTTTTTTTATATACATCAAGCCGTGATCCCGCGTGCGGGTTGTCGCGGCCACCCACAGCTTCACCGTCTTTTCGCCCAATCGCACGTTAACGGTTGGAAGATTGATTTCGTTGGTCCGGGCACGTTGTGCAGCGTGCGCGCAGCCCGTCGGCACAGTGAAAAGAACGATCAGCAAAAACACCGCCGGATCTTTGGGCCAACGCCATGCCCGGAGCGGAATATGTGGGCTACGTTGTAAGAAAGAGCCGTTAGGCATCGCGGGAAAATAATGGGAGCAATTAGGTCGCAGGAATTCTGGCCACCAGGAAAGGGATCGCGACGTGCATTTCCGCACGGATTCTGTAATCAACGAGCAACGCTGCCACCAGTAAAAAAAAAACGCCAGAATGCGCAGGTTATTTTGTCGCGACGCTTTATCGGGTGTGGTTCCCGCGTATCGTGCAGGGACGAAGGGAAATAATGGCGCGGAGGTTTCCACTGCCCCAGTGGCGAGGGGAGAACTTGCGGTATTCCATTGATAACTGCGACAAAAAAACTTCAATACCCGATTTAATTGCATCCATTTCATCCTGAAAACCTACTTCCAACAGCATAATTGTAGCGGGAAATTGTGGCGTATGCGATGTCGTTGGTCGCATGTCACGACCTCGAGCGTTGGGCCCCATCGCCGGCGCGGCCGCTGGGGATTCTAATTTTCGTATTGTCCAGTTTGGAAAAAATTAAAATGTCCGCTTTTTGGATATAAAGAGGATGGTACGTTGCAAGATGGATTGCTGATGATGCGGCAGCGGAATAAAGAACTTAATCTTCCTCTTCATCCGCCGTTTCAAGAGTGGCCGCGTCACCGCCATTGCGCAGCAAGGAGCGGTTTTCCAGCATAAGAGCATATTCAATACAGTGCTTCGCCCAAGGCTTGGCTTCCAGCCGGGCCCTGCCAATGGGCTTTCCGGTCGCAACGCAAATACCAAATGAGCCATCATCAATACGATTGAGGGCCTCTTGAATTTCTTTGAGAAGTTCGCGTTCACTTTGAATCAGGCCAAGGGTAAACTCCTGTTCAAAGTTATCTGTACCAACATCGGCCATGTGCATCGGGCTGCTGGAGTGATTGTCCTGATTGCGGAATGCTTCGCTTTCCATGGAGCCGACATCGCCAAGAATTTCCCGCCGCTTTTCCATAAGAAGTTTTCGAAAACCTTCCAGATCGGCTTTTGAAAGCTTGGCAGCCCCAGCTTTGACCGAAGCGGCCTTTGCGGGCATGAGACGATGTGTCGGCTCACTTTTCGAACCATTCACGCGTTGCGCATGTCCATTGACCGCGGGGCGGCGCAATGCGCTGTTCTTGACTATCCGGGTGGAATCGGGGCGCGACGCAGCCTTACCGACGCGAATGACCTTATGCGGCGCGGATTTTCCAGGGGCCGCTTTTACCGTGCGCGCGCGTTTCAGGTTGGTTTTCCCACGCGGTTGAACTTTAATCTTGACGTTAACTTTCATTTTCGGCTTTTTTGTGACTTTGACCGGCTTTGTTTTTTTAAATTTCCTGGCGGGCATGTACACTCCATCAAAGGCCGAAACAAATCATTTCCATCCCGCTTTTCGCCGACTATCTTGACAACAGTCCGCGCAAAATTGCGAGATTCATTAATATATCGGCAAAATGTGAAAAAGTCAATCAGAGAGAAATGGAGGATTTTATGTAACGACAATTTTTCGCCCTTGACTTCCCAGTATCGCGCGGGCGCTCTATGATTTGCGATGGTTGTATTGATGAACGTGTGTAAAGGCACCGGCTATTTCCTTTACATATCTTCGACCGGGTTTATTGAGCGGGATTGTGACAATAGTAGGCAGCGACAAGCAGAATATTCTTCAGGCTCGCGCCACAAAACGCGGGTGGTTCCGCGGAGCTGTTACGGCTGCGATTGTGGCAACCATTGGTGCCGGCGTATGTGGGCTGCAAGCTCAAAGTATTGAACAACCCATAATGCCAACGATTTATCCGATTCTCAAGCCCACGGGATCCATTGGTGTGCCTCTGATCGTGGCGGCAGAACATACCACAACATGGGAAAATAATGGCGGAACCGTGCAGATGCTGGCGACGGGGCATGTGCGTATCCATGTCGGGTATCGCCGACTTGCCGCCGATCATGCGGCCATCTGGTTGTATCCACAGGGAACCGGACAATCCGGGTTTTTTAAGGTGCAGATTTATCTGGCCGGTCATGTGGTTATTCGCGAAGGGGCCGCCGGGACGGCAGTAAGCACTTCCAACGAAATGCTGGTAACAACCCGGATTACGGCACGCGTGCGTCTGGCCGGGCCGCCGCCGATTGCACTCAATGAATCGCACAATCCCATTGTGCTGCGCGGGATCAAGCTTATTGAGGAAATGGCCGCGGCTCCGCTCGGTCAACCCGCGATACCGACCATCGAGATTTCACCAACGGAACTGGCGCTGCGTAATGGCTGGTTTGCCAAAGGCTCACGGGTGCCGATAGCACCGCTTCCGACAATGGTACCCAAGCCCGCCGCGGTCCCAACTGCTGTTTCCAGGCCGGTGCCGCCACCCACCCCGGCCCCGCCAACCCCCACCGTCATGGCGACCGGAAATATCATTACCGAAGAAGTGATCGGTGGTCAACGGGTGACGGTGGCGAAGGGAGAATTCTTTCTGTTCCGGCAATTACCCGGGCATAATGCTTTGGAATTACGGGCTAATGATGCCGTGATGTTCAGTCCGGCGGGCCATGGCGGCGCAACCAGCCGGCCAGTCGCCACCCATCCGGTTGGCACACTGACCCAAAAGGTCCAAGGTGTGTATCTGGATGGCGATGTGACAGTGACCTATGGCGATCAGACTCTACATGCGGACCAGGTATATTATGATTTCACCACGAACCGGGCGATTTTGCTCAATGCGGTGCTAAGCGGGGAGGCTGTCGCAGCCAAATCTCCGCTGTACATGCGGGCGAAAGAGATTATCCAGGTAGCACAGGGTGAGTTTGAGGCCAAGTCGGTCAAGCTGTCCACCGATGAATTTTACCATCCGCATTATTATATTGGGGCCAGCGCCATGACGTTGCGCAGTGTGGCCGCGCCGGCACCGCCGGGTACAACACCCAAGACGGCGTATTATGCTTTTTCTTCCACCAATACCACGGGCAATTTTCTGGGCGTGCCATTTTTTTATTGGCCTTACGTTTCCGGCACCACCCAGCAAAGTCCATCCCCGCTGAAGTCGGTGAGTGTTGGTGACACCAGTATTTTAGGAGCCACCGTGCAAACGGATTGGAATCTCCTGGAACTCATGGGAATTACACCTCCGGGTGGCGTCGAAGCGGATGTTGACCTCAATGAATACACCAGCCGCGGGCCGTCCACGGGGGTTAATGCCACGTATGATCGGCCCGACATGCGTGGGGTACTCAACAGTTCATTGATATATGACACCGGCACCGATCAATTGGGTGCAAATCGGGATAATTTACCGGTTCCGCAACACACCCGTGGGTTTATTTTCGCGCGGCATTTACAGCAATTGTCCAATCAATGGAGCGTGGCCGTCGAGGGCAGCTATGTTTCGGATCCAAATTATCTTGAACAATATTTTGAAAATGAATATGCCACCGCCCCGGAGCAGCAGACCTCCGTTTATGTTAAGCAGCAACATGATACCGAAGCGTTCACGGCACTGGGCAAATGGAACTTGAGTGGTTTTATCACCAATGCGGATTTGGAAAATAATGAGTACACCGTGCAGCGTTACCCGGAAGCCCACTACTACCGCGAGGGGGACAAAATACTGGGCCTGTTCACCTATTACAGTGATACCAGCGGCGGCATAATTAATGATCAGTTCAGTAACACCACTTCCGGCGTGCGGGCACTGCAATTGAACTTTCCGGGACTGAATCCCAATGAAACTTTTTCACAGTATTACCTGAACAATGGATGGACGGATCAGCCTGTTGCGCGGGCTGATTCCAGGCAGGAAATTGATTTTCCTGTGGCGGTGGGGCCGGTGCAGTTTGATCCCTTTGTCAGCGGACGGTTGACGTATTGGGACACAAACTTTCCGGCGGCAAATAATCAGGTCGGCGGTGGCACCACGCGGGCCTGGGGAACCGTGGGCTTTCGCAGTTCCACCACGTTCTGGAAACTCTATCCGAATGTTAAGTCGGATTTACTGGATGTGGATCAGTTGCGGCATATTATTGAGCCGCAGGTCAGCATGTTCGCCACCGGTGCCAATGTGCAGCAGGGCTATCTGCAACCTTTTGATCGGAATGTCGAGGGTATTACCGATGCCAGCGGGGCGGAATTTGCGCTTCGGCAAACACTGCAAACCAAGCGTGGTCGTCCCGGTGATCGGCAGATTGTGGATTGGATTACATTCAACGTGGCGGCGGATGTCTTCTGGAACAATCATCTCTCCGGTCCCTTTGATCCCAATAACGCGCAATATGCCGGCGCGCCATTCTCCACCAGTGATTTTGGCAATCCGCTGATCGGATATTATGACTGGAGCCGACCCGAGCTTAGCCAGATCGCAGACAGCATCAACGCTAATTTTACCTGGCGTGCCGGAGCTGATGTGGAGTTCCTGGCGGATGAAAGTTGGAACATTGACCTGCAACAGTTGGAAGAGTTGGATTCGGGGATCGAGGTCAATCAATCGCCGAATTTAAGTTATTTCCTGGGCAACCGGTACATCCGCGCAGTGGATTCTGATCAATGGACGGCGGCGATTTCCTATAAACTCACAAGTAAATACTCGGTTGCCGCGGCCGAAAGCTACGACTTTGCCCTGGGACAGAATGTGCTGACGGAAGTCAGCCTCGTGCGTGAAATACCCCGGTTTTATGTTGGCATTACCCTGGCCTACAACGCTGATACGGCGTCCAGTGCCGCGATGGTCAGTATTTGGCCGGCCGGTTTCCCTCAAGCGGGAATTACTCATCAGCAGGTCTTGCAGGCGGTTGAGCCTTAACATCTTGACGTCAATGAACATTATGATCAATAGGTTATTATCAGTTGGGACTGCGGGCTTGCTGGGGCTGGCCATAACGTCTTCCGCTACCGCTGCGGGTGTGGACAATGGCATCATGCCCCTGCCGACACCTGATTTTGCCCCCAACAATCCAGCGAGTATCAGCGAATCGGGCGGATTGCCTTCAGCATGGTCTGCCTATCACGTTCATAAGCAGGCGCTGCATATTACTACGCAGTTTGGATACTTTAATGACTACTGGTTTCGTTATCATGATGTGGCCCCCAATCGTCCGAACCTGCAAAATGTCACGCGCATCAGCTTGAATCTTAATAAGTGGGGCACCGTGTATCTGCGAACATTTGAAGATTATTCCTATGATATTCGTAACCCCTATATCAACGCATTATCCCAGGGTAACGTGGGCCGGGCGGTTCCCGGAGGCAACGTCGGCTTTGTTCCATCAAGCAACTTTACGGAAGCCGATATTACCATCGGGTATCAATATGACATTATGGACGTATTCCGATTTGATACCGGTTATACCAACTACATAACCCCGATAAGCCAATATTTTGTTCCCTACGGCAATCCCGGCGGCAATGTCCAGATCGGCCATGGGCAGGAAGACAGTCAGGAGGTATACATCCGGCTGAGTTTCGATGATGATCGGTATCTGGGACAATTTGCGTTTCATCCTTTTGTCATGGTCGGTTTTGACTATGATGGCGCTTATTACACCAGTGGGGCCGGCCAATATTTTGAAGTTGGAATGGATCCCGTTTTTGTCGTTCCTCACACCGGTGGATTGGCCATTTATTCACCCTTGAGTGTCTCGTTTATTCATGGTGAGAAGCGGCCCGATGTGAATTTGCACACATTTCGGGACGGCTATCTGGGAACATTTGTAGGCACCACGTTGACCTATCCGCTTAACAGGATTTTTCATATACCCGAAGACCGCGGCCATTATGAAATCGGAGCGGTAATCGACAGTGTGTTTGCCGGCACCCGCTATGCCCAACCCACCGGGAGCCAGAGTGATGCCACCATCCTGGGATTATTTATTCGCATGAGCTATTAACGCGCTTTCACACCTGACGTATCCTTGGTGTAACATAAGAAAATGATTGCTCCATTACAGGTTATTATTCTGCTTCTGATTGTAGCGGCTTTTAGTGCCGCCCCCCTGCGGCCACCCCTGCCGTTTTCCCCCTGGATGGTCATCGGGATCGTGGTTTTGGCGCATGGGCTTTTACTGCTTCAGGCGCACCGAAGATTCCAACGCATCGACCGGAACGTGCAAGCCGGATCGACATCCGCCGCCGACGCTGGCGGTGAGATTCAACGCCTGGTACAACGTTTAATGGCTTCAAACACGCTGCTGCTGGCCGCGGATTTGTGGCTTTTTGGCTTGGGCTGGCTGATAAAATTTCATTGGAATGTCGGGCAGATTCCTGTGTTGTCCTCCGTTATCTGGCTGGCCGCACCGGTATTGACCTGGCTGACAATCTGGTATCTGGAATATCCGATGGAAGTCACGCTGCATCGGCAAACAGAAATGCTGGAGCAACGCAAGAATTTTCCAAGCCACCCGCTTCCTTCGCGGATGCAATATGTCAATATGCAGTTTCGGCACGGCTTATCGCTGTTAATTGTGTTGCTGGCCTTTGATCTGGTGATGGTGCCTTTAACCATGATGATGAACCGCTGGAATCTTGGTAATTGGTCGGCGGAGGTATCACTGTTGCCCGCGCTGGTGCTGCTGCTGGTGTTGCCGGCGATTGTGGTGCACTATTGGCGCACCACACGCCTGCCGGATGGGCCGCTGCGTACATGTCTGGAAGATCTTTCGCGTCGGAAAAAAGTCGGGTTCATGGATATCCGTATCTGGAATACATACTACCGCATCCCCAATGCCGCCATATTGGGGATGCTGCCCTGGTGCCGCTATTTTCTGTTGACGGATTTACTCCTGGAGCGGCTGGATCCGGGACAGGTGGAGGCCGTATTTGCGCATGAGGTCGGACATGGGCATCACCGTCATATCTGGTGGTATCTCTTAACCTTCGCCGCCGCGGATTTACTGGGCACGGGCATTGCCTTTTGGGCCGGCAATTACTGGTCGCTGGGAACCAATACTGCGATGCTCTTAAATTTTTCGATTGTGGGGGTGCTGGTGGTCTTTGGATTTTCTAAAGTCAGCCGATTGTGCGAGCACCAGGCCGACTGGTTTGCGGCCCGGCACATCGCCGATCGAATAGCGTCCGCCGCTGTACCCCAGGTGCCCTTTGCAACCGTATATTCGCTGTCCGCACCGCCGCGCGTGGCTCCTTCCTCCGACGATTTATCAGCGGCATCCGCGCCGGTGGTTGAAACCGCCGCCCAGGCCGGCGCTCGAATTTTTTCGGAAAGCTTAACGATACTGGTGGGTATGGCCAATCGTCCGCGCGATCGTGCCGGCTGGATGCACCCCAGCACGCAGAACCGAGTTGATCTTCTGGCCACGTTGGCTGTATCTCGGGAAGAGCAACAAAGATTTAATCGCCGGATCAGGCTCATGCGCATGGGCATTGTTGTTGCCGCCGCAGCCGGTATGGCATTGACCTTCTGGGCGGTAAATCAATAATGTCGTACCTGATTGGGAATCAAGCCAAATGCCTGAACGAACAAACCGCTGTCCAACCCCGAAGCACTATTGGTAAGGCTGCATCCAATTCGCCATCACGCCCGACTTTCTATTGTCGGACGTATGTCAGGGGGAATCTATTGAAATATTTTTGTAATCAACGCCGGATCGGACGCCGGGCGGACTTTTAATTTCATATCTTCCATCACCGTGACAATCGTCCGCGCCACCAGTGCCCGGCCCACCCATTTATGATCCATGGGAATAACGTGCCAGGGAGCATGTGGCGTGCCGGTGTTTTCCAGCATTTCCTGATATGCCTTCTGGTAATTATCCCAGAATTTTCGCTCTGTAAAATCGTCCGCGCTTAATTTCCAATGCTTGTCCGGTGTCTTCTGACGCTCTATCAGGCGCGATTTCTGTTCCGCTTTGGATATATGCAGAAAGAATTTCAACACGCTGATGCCGGCTTCCGTGAGATGTTTTTCAAACGCATTGATGGAGCCATAGCGCTTGGCCCAGAGATGTGTTTCATGTTTAAGATACTCCGGCAGGAGCGTATCGGCGTGGACGCGAGCTATCAGCACGTCTTCATAATGGGAACGATTAAATACGCCGATTTGCCCGCGTGCCGGAACCGCCTGATGGATCCGCCATAAAAAATCGTGTGCTTGCTCAACGGAGCTGGGTTTGCCGAAACTCGTCACCCGCACGCCCGCCGGGTTGACATGATCAAACACATGGCGGATCGTGCCATCTTTGCCGGCGGTGTCCATGCCCTGCATGATTATCAGCAGCCCGCGTCGGCCATCAGTGTGCAGCAGTTCCTGTAAGGCCCCGATGCGGTGGGTATATTCTTCCGTGATGGCCGCGGTCTTTTGCTTGCCCGGCAAGCCGCAGGTTGCATCGGTTTTAATCCCGGCGAGATCAATTTTCGATCCAGACTCGCGGATGGTAACAAATGATTTGTGGGCCATGAGCATATCTCCTTGCGTTGCGACCGACCGTGTGTTCGCTGTAACAGATGTTACCATATTTAACGCTGGTCCGGGGCACACATGTGCCGGCGCGGATGGGTGACAGTTTCGGCGGACCGCTTTTTCATCAGCGAGCCAACCACCGTCCCGGCGCGCGGTGGGCGGTGGTTGATCAACGATAGGTAATAGCTCGCCGCTGCTGGGTGTGGCAATTCATCCGGGCAGTGTACCGGGGCACCCCATCCCGCTGCACAATCTGAAATTTGAAATCTCAAATTTCCCATCCCCATTCCAGCCCACGGCCAAAATGACTTTGACCAGGGGAACAGGCGAACAGGTGACCGCAGGTGAAGTTGTTCGGCTCCTGTGTCAGTCCCGGCGCGACGGGACTCTACTGCTCGACTCTCTACTGTTCTATGCTCTGCGGCCGCCCGCCGCCATGTACACGTCTTGCCATTGGGATCAAAAGGCCAGACAATACCTTCAATCTCTTCAGCCGCCGCGTGATTACTGGAGAATTATATGCCCCGATGTCCCGGTTGTTTTGTCATGCTGACGGCAAGTAACTTTAATGGTATCAATGTGAGAACCTGCAACAGTTGCTTTGGTGCCTGGATTTCCCGTGTTAGCCTCATGCACATCGTGCGGAACATTGATCCGCCGCCAGCCGGCCCGGATACCCCTACCTTAAAAGACCTCGCGGCTCTGGTTGCGGAAGGTCAGCACCATCGCGCCTTTGCCTGCCCGGAATGTCGACATCAAATGAGTATTGAGCGACTGCATCCTATTATCCCTGTGGCCATACAATATTGTGGTAAATGCCGCTACGCCTGGTTGGATGTGGGAAAGTTGGCGCTCATCCAACGGCTGTATCATGCGCTGCTCGGCAGCACGGACCCAAAGATTATACAATTGCGAGATCACCATTCCCTGACCAGCCTGGGCAGCGAAAGTCGCCAGGACCACCCTTCACCGGTAAAAAGTACGGTCGCTGCCGGTACGGGCGGTGCCATGGGATTTCCAACTGTCAGCGGCGGGATAAGCCTTGATACGCTTGTGGGAATGCTGGAAGTATAGATACATCGGACAACAAGAATCCATGGACAAAGAGAATCGCTTCCAGCCACCCCGCCTCATTACAGCACACGGCACCATACGCACTTGAGATATTGCCCTTCCAAAAATTCCGTCATCACGGGATGGTCCGACCCCGGCCCGGTTACGCCCAAAATCTGAACGCGTCTTTGCGCGCTGCGAGCCGCCCCGCGCAGCATATTCTGAAACTCAAGAATATCCATCAGTCCACTGCATGAGCATGTCACCAGAATTCCGCCGGGTTTTACCACACCCATGGCCAGCTTGTTGAAATCAAAATACGTTTTACGGCCTT
>JAJZKJ010000016.1 GCA_021804195.1 Acidobacteriota bacterium | reverse complement strand
ATCCAGAGAAAACGCCGTCGCAGCTTATCCGTCCCGAATCCGGGAAGCTGCTTTTTCTGCTGGATCGGGCTGCCGCAGCAGAGTTGCCCGCGCCCAACGCGGCGGGGATGGGAACGCTGGAGGGGACACGATGATTTTGGCAGGGGATGTGGGCGGCACCAAGGTGCATCTGGCGCTGTATCAATTTCAGCAAGGCGAATTGGAGCACGTTCGCGATCAAATTTTTCCTGCGCGAAAATATGCCAACTTGCAGGAGATCGTGGGCGAGTTTTTGCAGGCTCCGGTCAGCGACAAGGCGAAAAAAGAAAATATCTTCGCCGCCTGCTTTGGCGCTCCTGGCCCGGTGCGCGATGGGCGCATCCAGCTTACCAATCTGCCCTGGGTGCTGGATCGGTGGCAACTCTCCCGTCAACTGGACATTGAGCATGTGTTCCTGATGAACGATCTGGAGGCCAATGCCTATGGCATTCCAGAGCTGCGTCCAGATCAGATTTGCGAACTCAATGAAGGCGATCCAAAAAGTATTGGCAATCGCGGCCTGGTCTCTGCGGGAACCGGCCTGGGCGAGGCGTTGATCTTCTGGAATGGGAAGATGCATATTCCAGTGGCTTCGGAGGGCGGACATGTGGACTTCGCCCCGCGCACGGAGATGGAGATCGAACTACTGCGCTATTTGCAGCAGGAACTCAAGGGCCGCGTGAGCTGGGAGCGAGTTACATCGGGCATCGGATTGAAAAATATCTACACCTTTCTGCGCGACATCAAGCGAATGGAGGAGCCTGCCTGTCTCAAGGAGCGGATGGAGCAGGAAGACCCGAATGCGGTGATTGCGGAGGCCGGTCAATCGGGCCAGAGTGAACTATGTGCAACGACGCTGGATATGTTTGTCGCCTCGTATGGAGCAGAAGCGGGAAATCTTGCGTTGAAGGTGCTGGCCCACGGCGGGCTTTATCTTGGTGGCGGGATTGCTCCCAAGCTGGTTAAAAAAATGCAGGACGGCACTTTTATGCGCGCGTTTTGCGATAAAGGTCGCATGAGCGATCTGGTGGGCCACATGCCGGTGCGCATCATCATGGAGAGTCGCGCTGCCTTGATAGGTGCAGCAGCCTATGCCGAGGCGCGCGCGGCGGAGCTTTCCGGGCACAGCATTCGCGCAGCATCGGTATCGCAGATCGATGCGAAGACGCCTGCAACCAAGAAGCGTTGAACGCTTATTCCACCGTTCCTCCGAAGGGAGTGTGTTCAGGATGTTTCTAAAAAATATATTTCAGAAAAATCGCGTGTATTCATTTTTACTTTGCGCGTCGCTGCTGCTGGGTGCTGCGCCGAAGGCGCTGGCTCATGCCATTCTGGTTGACTCCACGCCCGCCGCGCACGCGGTTGTGCATGGAGCCAATGTGCGAATTGCGCTCCATTACAATTCCCGCATTGATGCCAGCCGTTGTTCATTGACGTTGACGGATGCAAACGGAAAAGCGCAGCCGATCACGATGACAACACCCGCAGGCCCAGCAGAGTTGGATGCGCAGGCGCAGGGATTGGCTCCGGCGCAGTACGTGCTGCATTGGCAAGTGCTGGCAACGGATGGTCACATTACACGCGGAGAAATTCCCTTTACTGTGCAATAACGCGAAGTACGGTAGAGCAATCTGCCGATGATTGGGAGGGTCGGACTTGCTTTGGTTTCTGCGGGATTACCCCTTGGCGGCGGTTCTTCTGCGGGCTGGTACGCTCGCTTGCCAGTCGCTGCTCATCGGGGGGATTGTTTTTTGCGTGGGTATCCTGCGGGGCGAGCAAAAGCGCGACGGGTTGTTTGCAAAGGCGCGTCGTCTGCTTGTGGGCGCGGCACTGGGATTGATTGGCGCGCAGGTACTCTTTGTGGCGCTGGATAGCGCCATGTTAATGGGCACAAGCGATCTGCGCGTTGCAGATTTGCTGACGGCCAACTATGTTCTTGCTGGCGCGCTCTCCGTTGCTACAGCGGGCATTTTCCTGGGCTGCCTGCATCGCGCCGCAGGCCGTCTCTCTCTGCGCTGGATGGGATTTGCGCTTCCATTACTGGCAGCCAGCGTTTGGACAAGCCACGCCGCCTCCCGTCTGGAAGATCGTTCGTTACTGGTTGTCCTGACTGCGATTCATCAACTGGCCACGGCGGTCTGGATCGCAAGTCTCCCATATCTCTGGATATTTCTTGCCGTGGAACAAGATGCTGACGTCAAGGCAAAAATCCTTCCGCGCTATTCCAAGATGGCCGTCGGCGCTGTGGTTGCGTTGGTTGTGGCGGGAGTGTGGATGGCCTGCATCTATACCGGCTCCTGGAGCGCGGTGTATGGGACGGCGTATGGAGTTGTTCTGGTTGCCAAATGTGCGCTGCTTCTGGGCGTGCTTGGGGTGGGAGCCAGCAATTTTGTGTCGATTCGCGCATTTCCGTCGAATATGCAACCGTTACTGTTACGAATCTCTCGCGCCACTGAAGTGGAGATCGGAATCGGCTTCATTATTATTCTGGCGGCGGCCTCGCTCACTTCGCAGCCGCCCGCCGTAGACCTGGTGCAGGGAAGACTCTCGCTTCCAGAGATTGCTGCGCGCATGTCGCCACGCTGGCCCAGGCTGCATACGCCGCCATTGAGCGCCATGCCTCCTGTGCAGCCCATCGCGCAGGCCATCCGGGACTACGACCCATCGCTGGAGGTTGCAGGCAGCACCAATAATGCCGTGGAGCAGGCATGGTCGGAGTACAACCACCATTGGGCTGGCGTTGTCGTATTGTGCGCCGGAATTTTTGCACTGCTGGCGCACTCGAAAAAAATGCTTTGGGCGCGAAACTGGCCGTTCGCGTTTCTCGGACTCGCTATTTTTTTATTTTTCCGCGCTGATCCAGAGGCTTGGCCGCTTGGTTCGCGGGGATTCTGGCAGAGTTTCTACAACCCGGAAGATTTGGAACATCGCTTCTTTATTCTGTTGATCCTCAGCTTTGTTGCCTTTGAGTGGGGCGTGCAGACGGGGCGCATTCTTTCAAAAAAAGCAGCATTGGTGTTTCCCGCCGTCTGCGCGCTGGGCGGAGCTGTGCTGCTGACGCACAGTCATTCTCTCGGCAACGTGAAGGAAGAGCTTTTGGCGGAGATGGGCCATACAGCGGTTGCGGTCTGCGCCGTTTTTGCAGGCGGATCGCGCTGGCTGGAGTTGAGGCTTCAAGGAAAAATCAGCCGCAGGGTCGCGTGGGCCTGGCCGATTTGTTTGATACTGATTGGTCTGATTCTTCTGGATTATCGTGAGGCATGAGGCACGGATTTGCGGCCTCGGTCTGCGGCTTGCAGATGACGAAACCGGAGTTCTCCAGATAGGGTAGGAGTGCGGATTAAGAAATTTGGATTCAACTTCGGATTGGATGTAACTTCAGCAGATTGGAAAGCAAGGGAGCGATATGTTTCTTCGATCAAATGGAATTGTCAGTACAGGCGCGAAGATGGCAGGCCTGGTACTCTTGCTTGCGGCAACGTTGGCGGCCCATGCGCAGAGGCTGCCCGCCGGGGTTTCTCCAACGCATTACACGCTGACCCTCGCTCCCGATTTGAAGGCGGCGACCTTCACCGGCGATGAGACCGTGGATGTTGTGCTGGCGCAGTCCTCCAATACCATCACGCTCAACGCTGCGGAGATCACCTTCAAGCAAGTCACGATTACGGCGCAAGGCAAAACGCAACCCGCCACGGTCACGCTGGATGCGGGTAAGGAGCAGGCCACGTTTCACGTTGCCGATGCCCTGCCGTCAGGCAAAGCCTCCATCCACATCTTGTATGGCGGCATTTTGAACGATCAATTGCGCGGGTTTTATCTTTCCAAAACCGCCAGGCGCAACTACGCCGTCACGCAGTTTGAGCCAACGGATGCGCGTCGCGCCTTCCCGTCCTTTGACGAGCCGGAGATGAAGGCCACCTACACCACGCGACTGATTGTGGATGCTGGCGATACGGCGATTTCCAACACCAACATTGTTTCAGACACGCCGGGGCCGATGGCAGGCAAGCATACGATTTTGTTTGCGACAACGCCAAAGATGTCCACCTACCTGGTGGCATTTTTGGTGGGGGATTTTCAATGCGTCTCCGGCGAGAGCGATGGCGTTCCGATCCGCGCCTGCGCCACTCCCGACAAGGTGCAACTTGGAGCCTATGCAGTCAAGGCCGCTGAGTTTGTGCTGCACTATTACGACAATTATTTCGGCATTAAATATCCCATGCCGAAGCTGGACATGATCGCGATTCCAGATTTTGAAGCTGGAGCGATGGAGAACTTCGGCGCGATTACCTATCGCGAAACAGATTTTCTAATCGACGAGAAGACCGCTTCTCTTGATGCCAAAAGGCGCGTTGCCATTGTGGTGGCGCATGAGATGGCGCACCAGTGGTTTGGCGACATGGTCACGATGCAGTGGTGGGACAATCTTTGGCTCAACGAGGGATTTGCCACATGGATGGAGAGCAAGCCCGTCGCTGCCTGGCACCCGGAATGGAAGCAGCCGCAGGATGACGCGCTCGATCTGGATGCCATTCTGAATGTGGATGCGGGCAAGGTGACGCGCACCATTCGCGCCACGGCGAATACGCCGTCGGAGATCAATGAAATGTTCGATGGCATCACCTACCAAAAGGGCGGTGCGGTTCTGGCGATGGTGGAAAACTACGTCGGCGAAGAGACATTTCGGCGCGGCGTTCACAATTATCTGGAAGCGCACATGTACGCCAACGCGACGGCAGAGGACTTCTGGAATGCACAGACAAAGACCAGCGGGATGCCCGTTGATACAGTGATGCAAAGTTTTGTCGCGTTGCCGGGAGTGCCGCTGCTTCACTTCTCCACGCCGAAGAACGGCGCGACCCAGGTTTCGCAGGAGAGATTTTTTCTCAGCCCCGGCGTGAAACCAGAGCATCCGCAGACATGGAGCGTCCCTGTTTGCTTCAAGACTGCGAAACAGCCGAAGTGTGAACTGCTTGCCTCCGCCGCGCAGACATTGACCGTTCCCGCGTCTGCCATTTTCTTTGCGGATGCCGGCGACAAGGGCTACTACCGCAGCGTTTATAAACCGGAGGAGAATCAGGCCATTCTCGCCGGGATCGAAACGGCGCTCACCCCCGTCGAGCGAATTGGGTTTGCCGGAAATGCGTGGGCGCTGATGCGCTCTGGTCGAGCCAGCGTTGGAGACTATCTCAATCTGGCGGCAGAATTGAAGAACGATCCCAACGCTGCGGTCATTGAGAATGTGGCCTCGGCGCTGGGCGCAGTGAGTGATCGCATCGCAACTGGCCCGGATCGCGATTTGCTGGCGGCCTGGGTGCGGCAACAATTTGGGCCTGCCTATGATCGCGTCAAGACGCTGGCTCCAACAGCGTCGCTGGAGCAGCATCAACTACGGGCAACGCTCTTTGAGGTTCTGGGCAGAATTGGGCGCGATCCGCAGGTGATGGCCGAAGCCCAGCGCCAGACGGAGATGTATATCCAGAATCCTGCGAGCGTCGATCCAGCCATTGCGCGCGCGGCGTTGAGCATTGCCACGGCGAATGGCGACAGCCACCTCTTCGACCAGTTTCTCAAGCTGAGCCAGACCGCCACCAATCCAGACGTGCAGACGGCAGCGCTCTTTTCGCTGGCAAATTTCCACGATCCGGTTTTGTTGCGGCGCGCTCTGGATTACGCCACGTCCGGGCGGGTGCGCAATCAGGATTCTGCCTTCTTTTTTGTTATTGCGCTACGAAGCCGCGATACGCAGCAGGTTGCCTGGCAGTATATCCAGGACAATTGGGACAAGGTTCATGCTCAGATTACGACCATGATGGGCGCGCGATTGGTGGGCGCGACGGGGAGTTTTTGCAGCGAAGAAAAGCAGACGGCAGTACAGAATTTCTTTTCCACGCACAAGGTAATGGCGGCGGATCGCGCCCTCAAAAGCGCGGAGGATGCCATTGGGGATTGTGTTGCGCTGCGCACGGCGCAGCAGCCCAATCTTACGGCATGGCTTGCGAGGCAAAAGATACATTCTGCCGTTCAATAGCCGTTGGCAATCAGAGATTCCAAGGTCAGCGTGGACGCGGCAGATTTTTCTGCGGCCAGTCGTTCGGCGTATTTGGCCAGAACATCCACTTCGATGTTCAGCGGGGAACCCGGCGCAAGCGTGTGCAGGTTGGTGGCCGCGTAGGTATGCGGAATGACGTTGACGGTGACAACAGTTTCATCTGTTTGGGTGGTTAGCTGGGCAACCGTGAGACTGATGCCTTCGATGGTGATCGATCCCTTGTCCACGACATAGCGCGCGCAGTGCGCCGGAATGGAGACGCGCAACCACCAGTCGGTTGTCGTCGCATCTCCACTGGAAGCGACGGGTTCCAGAGATTGCAAATGGCCCACTCCGTCCACATGTCCCTGCACAATATGGCCGCCCAGCGGAGTTCCGGCGGGCGTGGGCAATTCCAGATTGATAATGGAGCCGACGTGCAGATGCGCCAGAGAAGTGCGCGTCAGGGTTGCTGCGGCCAAATCCGCGCCAAAGCTGTTGTCCTTCGCGTCAATGTCGAGCGCGGTCAGACAAACGCCGCTGACGGCGATGCTGTCTCCCGTGTGCAGGCGCCGCAACAGCGTGGCTGGCCCTGCGACGCGGAGCCGGGTTGTTCCATCTGCGGGATGGATCGAGAGAATTTTTCCGGTCGCTTCAATCAATCCGGTGAACATGGAAACGGATGCCTCATATCTGCCACGGGTTTTGAATGTCAGCCTCGACGGCAAAATCTTCGCCCATCGGATGCAGTCGATAGTTGGTCAGACGGACGGTCTGGAATCCTTCCGGCTCCCGCGAGCGCACCAACGGAACCGATGTATCGCCATAAATTGCTGGCGCATAAAAAAGAAAGAGTTTGTCCACGATGCCTGCATTGAGCGCGGTTGCGTTCAGATCGGCTCCGGCCTCCAGCATTACGTGGGTGATGTCCAGCGCAGCCAGCCGCGACAGCACGGCGTTCATGGAAATGCGTCCCCCTTCGGGGTCGGTCGCCAGACGTTCCACGCGCACGCCCATTGCCTCCAGCGGACGGACGCGGTCGCCAACCAGCCGTGTGCAAAAGACCAGAACATCATTGTTGGCAGTGCAAACCAACTGGGAATCCGGACGCAGGCGCAACTCTGAATCCAGCACCACGCGCAGCAGCGGGCGACGTCGCGTGCGCCCGCTGCGGTCTGTCATCAAAGGGTCATCGCTGATGACGGTGCCAATGCCGGTCAGGACGGCATCCGCAGCGTGGCGCATCTGCTGGACGGCAGCGCGGGAGAGATCGCTGGTGATCCAGTGAACCGAGCCAACGGGATGGGACGCAATGGGTGGAGGCCCAATCCGGCCATCCAGGGTCAGTCCAGCCTTCAGCGTGACAAAAGGCCGCTGACTGCGAATGAATCGCGCAAAGGCGGCATTCAGCAGTTTGGATTCTGTCTCATGCACGCCCAGGGTAATGGAAATCCCGGCAGCTTGCAGTCGCTCCAATCCTTTTCCGCTGACAAGGGGATTGGGGTCTTGCACGGCGACCACCACGCGCTGGATGCCTGCGGCAATCAACGCATCGGCGCACGGCCCGGTTCGTCCTTGATGGCTGCACGGTTCCATCGTGATATATGCAGTCGCGCCCTGCGCCTGCGTGTTCGCCTGTTTCAGCGCGACGATCTCTGCATGGTCGATCTCGTCATAAACGTGGAAACCTTCGCCGACCACAGTATCCTCGCGTACCAGAACGCAGCCGACCACTGGATTGGGCGAGGCCAACCCAACAGAGCTTTTTGCCAGATCCAGTGCTCGCTCCATCCAGTGCTCGTCGGAGATAAGCGCGCGTTTTTTTCTTACAGTCAAAATGCTGTCTCCTGGTACGTGCAGTCGCTGCGTTTAACGGTCGAGCAGCGAATCGACAAAGGCGGAAGCGTCAAAAGGAATCAGGTCGGCCATCTGCTCTCCAATGCCGACGAAGCGCACGGGCAGCCGCAGCTCTTTCGCAATCGCTATAACGATGCCCCCCTTTGCTGTGCCATCCAGCTTGGTAAGAACAATGCCGGTGACGGCTGAAGATTCCAGAAACAGGCGCGCCTGCTGCAATCCGTTTTGGCCTGTGGTGGCATCCATCACCAGCAACGTTTGATGGGGCGCATCGGGAGTGAAGCGCTGCGCGGTGCGGCGCATTTTTTCCAACTCCGCCATCAGATTATTTTTTGTGTGCAAACGTCCGGCGGTATCCACCAGCACAACGTCGATGGAGCGCGCCCTGGCCGCGTGCAGGGTATCGTAAAGCGCCGCCGAGGGGTCGCCCCCCGGTCGCGTTTGAATCATCTCCACTCCGGCGCGCTGGCTCCATATCCCCAGTTGTTCAATGGCTGCGGCGCGAAATGTGTCGGCAGCGCAGAGCAGCACGCTTTGGTTCTGCTCGCGGAAGTGAGCTGCCAGTTTGCCTGTGGTGGTGGTCTTGCCTGTACCATTCACGCCGACCATAAAAACAACTTCCGGCTTTGTGGTGACGGCAGGCGGAGGCGTTTGCACGGCGGCCAAAATCTGCTGCAACTCCACCTTCAGCAGAGCTTTGAGTTCGGCACCATCGCGAATTTGCTGGCGTTCGGCCTGCGCGCGCAGATGCCCGATGATCTCCGCTGCGGTATGGACTCCAAGGTCGGAGGCAATCAGCGTGGCTTCCAGTGTCTCCAGCGCGGCGGCGTCAACGGGGCGCGTTCGCGCCAGCAGGTCTTCCATCCGCTCTTGCAGGCCATCGCGTGTCCGCGTCACGGCTTGCTTCATCCGTTCAAACAAGCCAGACTTCTGCCGGGTGGGCGCGGGATCGGCGGATTTGCCAAAAAGAGTAGGGAGCATAGGGGGATGCGAACGAGCTGCGTCCTGTACCCAGTGTATCAACCGATGGGAAGATTGTTATTTTTCTATGAGTTGCGCTACGCGGAAATCAATATATCGTTTGGATATTCTGCTTCTGTCTGGAGCGCAGAGGGCAACTGGATGAGGCCAGCATTGTAGACATGGCAGAGCGCATCAACCACCTTGGAATCAAATTTCGTTCCAGAGAGCTTGCGCAGCACCCGCATCACGTACCCCGCCTCCAGCGCATCCTGGTATGGGCGATGCGTGGTCATGGCATCAAAGGCGTCGGCGACGGTAATAATGCGGGGCATCAAAGGAATTTCATTTCCCCGTAGTCCATAAGGATAGCCGCGTCCGTCCAGCGATTCATGGTGCAACTCCACGCCGACAATCACATCTTCCAATTCTGGGATGGGGCGCAGCATGGCGGCTCCGCGAATGGGATGTTCCCTCATAATTTCAAATTCTTCGTTTGTCAGCGATCCAGGCTTGGTCAGGATGCGATCATCAATTCCAATTTTTCCAATGTCGTGCAGCAGGGCGGAGATGCGAATGCGCTCCACCTGCGGCTGGGGCAGGTTCATTTCCTTGGCGATCAGCGTGGCGTAGTATGTCACCCTGCCGGAGTGTCCACGCATATAAAAGTCCCGCGCATCGACCGCCTCGACAATGGCGTGGATCAGGCTCAGAAATATCCGATGATTTTCCTGCGAGGCCAGAATCCAATGGGAGAGCGAAGTATCCAGGCTCTCGTTCATCTGGTTGAATGCCCTGGCCAGCTCCAGAATCTCCGCCAGCCCCGTGGTTTCCACGCGTAGCGTGAGTTCACCGCAGGCGACGGCATGACACGTCTCAAGAAATTTCTTGAAGGTGCGCGCAAATTCCAGGCTGGCGTTCCAACTGAGTACGCTGATTCCGGTCATCAATACGGCAACGATCAGGTCGCGATCCATCTGGTCGCGATACTGCGGCAAAAATGCGCGATATCCGAGATATACGGCCCCCGCAGCCGATGCCAAGGGCACGATCATCACGAGGTACAGGCTGCGCATCTTCGGATTGGGATCGACATACATGGCGGATTGCCGATAGTTTACTTGCCGTAGGTGATCTTTGGAATAAATTTCCGCATTTCTCAAGTTACGGAAGTATATGTTTTGGAATGGACGCGGCCCGTTTTGCACCTGCAATGATGCTGGAATCTGACAGGCGGAGTGTGCAGGGCTACTCGTCGCGGCCCGGACGCGACATGAGTTCCTTCATGGCTTCCAGCGGGGAGAGTCGCTCGGCCAGCACGGCAGCAACCTGTTCTGTGATCGGCATTTCTACGCCAAACTTCGCTGCCAGTCCGAGCGCTGCTCCGGTGGTGCGAACCCCTTCGGCAACCTTGCCGCGCATCCCGGAGAGAATCTCCTGCAACTTGCGTCCACGGCCCAGTTCGATGCCAACATGGCGGTTTCGCGAGAGCGCGCCAGTGCAGGTCAGCACCAGATCGCCCAGTCCGGAAAGTCCGGCCAGCGTCTCGCGCCTGCCCCCATTGGCGATGGCCAGGCGCGTCATTTCTGCGTTGCCGCGGGTAATCAGCGCCGCGATGCTGTTATGTCCCAAGCCAAGCCCCGTTACCACGCCGGAGGCCAGCGCAATGACATTCTTGAGCGCGCCGCCCATCTCCACGCCCACCACATCCTCATTGGTGTAGAGGCGCAGCGTGGGGCCGGAAAATTCCTCGCGAATGCGGGCGGCCAGTTCCGGCAGGTGGGAGGCAAGAGTGATGGCTGTGGGACTCCCGGCGGCAACCTCCTGCGCAAAAGATGGCCCGCTCAGAACACAGCAGGGCAGTTGCAGCGCGCGCTGCGCCAGCACTTCGCCGATAACTTGCGTCATGCGCAGGCAGGTGCCATCCTCCAGCCCCTTGGTGGCATTGACGATCACCTGCTGCGGGGCGAGATACGGAGCCATCGCGCGCAGCGTGGCGCGCAGATGCTCCGACGGAACCACGGTTACGACGATCTCCGCCTGATCCAGCGCGACGCGCAAATCATGGGTGGCGCGGATGCTTTCCGGCACGGGGATTCCCGGCAGATAGCGGGCATTTTCGCGGGTGTGGGTAATGGAATCGGCCAGGTTCTCTGTGTGCGACCAGAGCGTGATCGTGTGGCCGCCGCGCCGCGCCAGCGTGATGGCAAGGGCCGTGCCCCAGGCTCCGGTTCCAAGGATGGCGATGCGACTCATGCGGCTGCATTCCTTTTGCGGCCAAAGCGGTACTCCGTGCCGTTGAGCAGTCGGCGAATGTTCGGGGAATGTTTCATCAAAATGATGGCTGGAACCACAAGCGCGCTCGTCATCAGCCATGCGCTCCAATGGGAGATGGCGAGCGTCCGACCCCAGAGCCAGACGAAAAATGGGAAGGAAGCGGCGCTGACGATGGAGGCCAGCGAAACATAATGGGAAAGAAAAACGACAACGAGAAAGGCTCCAACTGCGCCCAGCGCCGCCAGAGGCGCAAGCGCCAGAAATACGCCTAGCGCCGTAGCCACGCCTTTGCCGCCCTTTCCGCGCAGCCAGATGGGGAAGACATGGCCGAGAACAGCAAATACGGCGGCAATCGCCGCTGCATGATCGGCATCGCTGCCGCTGCCAAAATATCGGACGATGACGGTGTGCGTCAGGCTAACCGCAGCGAATCCCTTGCCAACATCGAGCAACAGAGTCCCCGCGCCCAGCCAGCGGGAGCCGGAACGGAGAACGTTGGTGGCCCCGATGTTGCCGCTCCCGCTGTTGCGAATGTCTTCCTTGCGGAAGGCAAGCACCAGGAGAAATCCAAAGGGAACCGAGCCGAAAAGATATGCAATGGCGGCTGCAAGGCTGTAGGCGATCATCATGTTCGTTTATGAGTGTAGCAGCGTGAGGTTACATTAGTTTGCGGCGGATCATATCCAGCGCCAATTGCGTGGCCCACCAGCGCACGCGCTCACGATCTCCTGAGAACCGACGCTCCACCACATCCGCGCGCTGGCCATCGCTCAGCGCGATGTACACCAGGCCGACGGGTTTTTCCTCGCTGCCTCCGGTCGGCCCGGCAATGCCGGTGATCCCGATGCCAAAGGTTGCCTGCGTGCGGCGTCGAATGCCGTTGGCCAGCGCTTCGGCCACCTCTGCGCTGACCGCGCCATGCTCCTCCAGCAACTCCTCTGGCACATCGGCAAATTCCATCTTCAGCGCATTGGAGTAGACGACCGCGCCGCCCAGAAACGACCGCGAACTGCCGCTGACACTGGTTAGCCGCTGCGCCAGCAATCCTCCCGTGCAGCTTTCGGCCACGGCCAGCGTGGCTCCGCGCATCTCCAGATAGTAGAGCGCAATCTGCTCCAGCGTTTCATTTTGCGCGGAGTAGATGAGTTCATCCATCTCCTCTTCGATCTTGCTGGCCAGTTCATCCACCCGCGCCTGCGCCACGGCTTGCGCGGGTTTGGCGCACAGCAGATGTAGTTGGATTTCTCCGGGATGAGTCACGGCCAGGATGGTCGTTTCCACATCTTTATAGCGTGTGTAGATCGGAGCCAGACGCGCATCGACCTGTGACTCCGACGCCAGAGCCATCTTTAACACGCGATGCGCGATGTGTCGCTCCGGCAAAATGCTGCGCAGTCGTGGCAGGCACTCGTTTGTGAACATCTCCTTCATCTCAGCGGGTGGGCCGGGGAGCAGCATCAGCAGCTTGCGATGGCCGCCAAATACGATGTCCAGCCATTGTCCCGGCGCGATGCCCTGCGCGTTCAGCAGAATCTCCGCGCCTTCGATGACATCGGATTGCCTGGCGTTGTTCTCCGGCATGGTGATGCGCCGCTCGGCAAATCGTTTGTAGAGCGTGGTCAGCAGTTCTGTGTCGCGCTTGATGCGTGCGCCGATGGCGGAAGCGACCGATTCCCGCGTCAGATCATCTTCCGTGGGGCCAAGCCCACCCATGACGATCACAATGTCAGTACGCTCCAGCGCCTGTCGCGCGGCCTGTA
>JAJZKJ010000460.1 GCA_021804195.1 Acidobacteriota bacterium | reverse complement strand
TGCGGCGCAGGTTACAGACGTTGGTGCGGACGATACGCTGTAGGGCGCCGGTATGTGAACCGGAGATTCTTATGCGCATGGCCATGGCTCAACTCAATCCCACCGTGGGCGACATCGCCGGCAACGCCGCCCGTATCATCGCCGCAATTGAGGAAGCGCGACGGCGCGGAGCGGAACTGCTGGTCACGCCCGAATTGGCTCTGATCGGTTATCCCCCGCGCGATCTGCTGCTCAAACCCATCGTCTTGGCGCAAATGGAGCAGACTCTGGAACAGATCGCCCGGGAAAGCCGGGGAATCGCCGCACTGGTCGGCTATGTCCAGAAAAATCCCGCCTCCGTTGGCCGCCCCTTCTACAACGCCGCGGCGCTGGTAAAAGACGGCGCCGTTCTGCATCGCGGATACAAAAGCTTGTTGCCTACCTACGACGTGTTCGACGAAAGCCGCTATTTTGAACCCGGCCCCCGAGTGGAAATCACGCCGCTGGGCGGCGAAAAGCTGGGCCTTTCCATTTGCGAGGACCTGTGGAACGATGAGCAAGTCTTAGGCCGGCGCTTGTATCATTTCAATCCCGTGGAAGCCCTGGCGGAGGCGGGCGCCGGTGTTCTGATCAATATCAGCGCTTCGCCCTTTGAGCTTGGCAAGAATGATTTTCGCCGCCGGCTTATCACACACCAGGCGCGACGCTGGCATATACCGATTATGTATGTCAATCAGGTGGGGGCGAATGACGAGTTGATTTTCGATGGGAATTCAGTGGTGGTTGATGCGCGGGGAAACCTGCTGGCCCAGGCGCGCGATTTTCAGGAAGACCTGGTCGTGTTCGACCTGCCACTGCGGCAGGCGGGCCTTTCCGAAGCACCGCCGGCCTCCCTGCCCGAACCGCGCCGCGATATGGCGAGTCTGCACGCCGCCCTGCTGCTGGGTTTAAGCGATTATGTCCGTAAGTGCGGCTTTCAAACCGCGGTGCTGGGTCTTTCCGGAGGAATAGATTCCGCCGTTGTCGCCGCTCTGGCCGCCGAAGCACTCGGCGCTGCAAATGTCGTGGGCGTGGCCCTGCCCTCGCGCTACAGCAGCGATCATTCCCTCCGCGACGCCAAACTGCTGGCCGAAGCGCTCGGCGTTCATTTCCACGTCGTGCCGATCGAGGCGGTCCACCAGGCCATGGAGGCCACACTCGCCGGGCTGTTCGCCGGCGCCGCCCCCGGTCTGGCCGAAGAAAACATGCAGGCCCGTATCCGCGGCGCCATTCTCATGGCGCTCTCGAACAAGTTCGGTCATCTGTTGCTGACCACGGGCAACAAAAGCGAAATCGCCACCGGGTACTGTACCCTCTACGGCGATATGTGCGGGGGACTGGCGGTACTCAGCGATGTGCCCAAGACCATGGTGTACCGGCTGGCGCAATTCATCAACGACCGGGCCCGGGCCGCCGGCCGCAGCGCGCCGATTCCGGAGGGTTCGCTGAGCAAACCGCCCAGCGCCGAGTTGCGCCCCAATCAGAAGGACCAGGACACCCTCCCGCCCTACGACGTACTGGACGCCATACTGGAGCGTTACGTGGAAGAGGAAAAATCCGTCTGGAACATCATCGACGAAGGGTTTGATCCCCGGATCGTTCCGCGGGTGGCCCGCCTGGTTGATCTCAACGAATACAAGCGCAAGCAAATGCCGCCAGGTTTGAAAGTTACGTCGCGCGCCTTCGGTTACGGCCGCCGCATGCCCATCGCGCAGAAATACGACCCCGCCGCGATGGCCCGGCGCCCGCCGGAGCCGCCCGCGGCGGGCCAATAAAGATGGATTTAAATGTATGGAAACATTGCTGGAATTGATCGATATCCACAAAACGTTCCGCCTGGGGCCGGACGCGGCCAGTGTGCTCACCGGCGCCTCGCTGAGCGTGGGCGAAGGCGAATTTGTCGCTCTGGTCGGAGCGTCCGGTTCCGGCAAAAGCACGCTGCTGCATATCGCCGGCATGTTGGAATCCTCCGACAGCGGCGCCGTGGTGTTCCGCGGCCAGGACGTGGCCAAGCTCTCCCGGTCGCGGCGGCACCGCCTGCGCAATCAGGCGATCGGCTTTGTGTTCCAGCTTTATCACCTGTTGCCGGAGCTGACCGTCCTGGAGAACGTGCTGCTGCCGGCCATGGTCGCCGCGCCATGGTGGAAGGCTCTGGTCCGGGCCAGGCCGCGAAAAACGCAGGCGCTGGCGCTGCTCGAACAGATCGGATTGAAAGATCGCCTGAAATACCGGCCCGCGGAACTTTCCGGCGGCGAGCGCCAGCGCGTGGCCATCGCCCGGGCGCTGATCAACGATCCGGCCCTGGTGCTGGCCGATGAGCCGACCGGTAATCTTGATCCGCGGACCGGTCAAACCATTCTGGACGTGCTTACGGGACTGCACCGGCAGCGTCGGCAGAGTATTCTGCTGGTTACCCATGACGCCCAGGTGGCCGGCCGGGCCGACCGTGTGGTTCGCCTGCAAGACGGTATAGTAACGCCCGAGTAAGCGCGCGTTGAAATTCCGGCGCCGGCCGGCTGGGAGCACGGGCCTTGCCGGTCTGACCTACCCGCGGGCGGGTCGGCAGGCAGGTGTCCTCACCCGCAATGTCGTCCCCGCTGGGAGCGCAGCGCAAAGCCGGACCGCAGGGGTGGCCGGCAGCGCCGGCGGTTTTGTGGATGGAGTCGCGAAAATGGCTTTATGGCGGGAATTTCTCAGGAATCGGCGCCAGCCGAACGTCTCCGGGGGCGATGGCGATTTGCCCGTGATGTCCTTCGGCGATCACCTGGATGAACTGCGCCGCCGGCTGATCTACGCG
>JAJZKJ010000459.1 GCA_021804195.1 Acidobacteriota bacterium | reverse complement strand
CCCTGCGAGTGATTCCGGCGGTGATGGCCGAACTGCTGGCCGCGGGCCAGATGCTCCGGGCGCGGCCCGACTCCCCCGAAAAACTCTCACCCCCAGCGGCCGCCGACCGCCAAGCCCCCGATCGCGTAAGTTGACGGCGGGTTATCTCCGCGGCATGATTGAAATTAAGAACCTTCCAATTTCCAGAGATGGTTAATCGAGCGGCGGCATGAACGGAAATACACAGGTGCAACCCCGGCGCGCCGGAATTCCCCGCATCCTCTGGTTGATCAAGGGTGACGAGTATGGCGGCGTAGCCCAGGCCGTGCGCGGCCTGACGGGGGCACTTTTACGCCTGGGCGGTTCCGTGGAGATGGTTTGTCTGTTGGAGGGCGCTTTCGCCGGGGAATGCCGCCGGCGGGGAATGCCGGTTCGTTGCCTGAATCCCGGCGCGCCGGGTCCGCCGCCGCGGCTTGCGCATCCCCTTCTCCTGCGCCGCTCGTTCGATTACTTCCGCCTGCTGCGCTTCCAGCGCCGGGGGGCGAAGGCGCTCCTGCCCGTTCTGCGGGATATTCGGCCTGACGCGGTACACGTGGTTTGGCCGGACCTGATGCCGGTGGCGGCCGCGGCCGCGGCCCGCGCGGCCATTGCCTGCTTCTGGGAGATGCCCAATTCCCTGGCGGGCGATTACCCCGCCCGCATCAACCGGCGAATCATGCAATGGCAGGCGGCCCGGTTTCACGTGGGCGTTCTGGCCAACAGCCGCTATACCGCCGAGACCTTTGGTGATAAACCGGTCAAGCCGCGGGTGCTTTACCTGGGCGCCGATGAAACACGCTTTGATCCGGCCTTATGGGGGTCGGCCTTCCAGGCCGACAGGAGATCGGGAGGCTCTGAATCGGGCGAGACGAACGTCCCCCCGCCCAATTCCGGCGGAGTTACCCGCACCCAACTGGGCATTCCCGATTCGGCCATCGTGCTGGGCATCTTCGGTCGAGTAACACCCGCCAAGGGCCATGAACGGGTTCTCCAGGCATTGGCGGCCCGCGGCGTCGAGACTGATCCGCCCGTGCATCTGCTGATCCTCGGCGACGTGGAAACCCGCGCTTATGCCCAAACCTTGCGGGATTTGGCGCGCTCCCGGCGGTTGGCGGATCGCCTGCACCTGCTGGGTTACAAAACGGATCCGGAGCGCTACTACAGCCTGGTGGATATTGCCGTGAACGCCCGCATTGATCCGGAACCCTTCGGGCTTTCGGTGGTGGAGGCTATGATGATGGGGAAACCAGCGCTGGTGCACGCCCTGGGCGGACCAGCGGAAACAGTTCTGGACGGCGTGACCGGCTGGCACGTGGCCGAACCGAGTGTGGAGGCTTTTGAGCACGGGCTGCAACGCGCGCTGGCCGATCGGCCGCGGTGGGCGGAAATGGGCCGGGCGGCCCGCCAACGGGCGCTGGAACACTTCAGCCTCCGCCGGCAGGCGCGGCAATACCTGGCCATCGTCAACGAGCGGCTGGGAGCGGCGCGTGCGGAGTGATTCCAGCTCGCCCCCCGGCGGGTCGGATAGTCGCCGTGACGATCAGATATGGAAACACTTCTCGGGTAATTCCTGCCATCAAACCGGTTCGCCACGGGCCTTGCGGCGTTCTTCCATAATGCGCAGTTGAATCATAACCTCGTAAATGGCCTGCATGCGGGCGTAGTTGTAGCCCGCCCGACCGTCCAAAAAACCGCGCCGCAGCAGGTAAAGCACCATGAATTTGATGGCGGGTCGCGCCGGCATCCGGTAGAAAAGTCGCTTGAGTTGCCGCCGCCTATCTTGCGGATCTCCCCCAATCAACCTCCGCCAATCAATTTTTTCAGCCCGGGAGGAAAGCAGCTCCCGCGACTCGAACTCGGCGTACTGAATGTGCCGCTCGAACCAGGCGGCGGTTCCTTTACTGAAGGGATAATGAAGAAAGTGCCCCTGGAGCCGGCCGGTCTTGCCAGCCACGATCGCCACCGGATTAACCAGCCGCTCCCAGCGGACACGGTCCGGGCGGTACAACCGTACGAACCAGCAAGGGTAAAAGCTGCTGTGCTTGATCCATGTTCCCATGAACATGTCCTGGCGGCGCATTTCGAAGGCGGCGAAATCGCCCGGGGTTTCAACCCGTTCGCAAATCTCGCGCCAAAGACCGCTCGTCATCCGCTCATCGGCGTCGGCGTAAAAAACCCAGGGCGAGCCGAAAT
Organism: Acidobacteriota bacterium; assembly: GCA_021804195.1. The sequence continues at coordinate 619 of JAJZKJ010000459.1, read as the reverse complement.
CAATATTCGCGGCGCCCCAATTTTGATGGGCGGACCAGTTGTCAAATTTTCGCTGCACTATTTTCGCTCCCCGGGCGCGGGCGATATCAACCGTGGCGTCGGTGCTGTAAGAATCATAAAGAACAATGGGCGTGCCGGATGGATAGGAGTCCATCGCCCCGGCGATGTTCATTTCCTCGTTAAGCGTCATAATCATCACGGTAGGGGTCATTTTTCGCGGCTCCTCCCCGAAAACAAGTCCCGACAGTTATCGGGATAGTTATCGTCCGCAATGAGTTTGAGCGATTTAGGCCGCATAAATCAATTCCCGGGATTGATCGAGTTGTTGTCTGAAAAAGGGGTTGGTTGCCGCCCCCGCCATCACCAGATCAACCTGAAAGCAACTCACGGTATTAGCGCGTCGCCGATTTCGGTGCGCATCGATTAACATAAATTATAGCAGGCCGGGCGCTGCGCTCAATTCCAAGGAAAACGGTGTTTAACGGGTCAGCCTGCTGACCGTGTCACCAATAAAAATAAACCTCTGCGATCCTCGGCGTCCCCCGCGGTAAAAGTAACGTCGCGACGGACCGGTATGGCCGCGCTCGTGGAACGTTGCTACAATCCCTGACCCCGGCCA
>JAJZKJ010000458.1 GCA_021804195.1 Acidobacteriota bacterium | reverse complement strand
GTACGCTTCATGAAAGTGCTGCGGGCAATCTCGGCCCGGAAAGGGGGTGTGGCCCTGGAATAAGCCCTGGTGCCGGTGCGCCCGAGGCCCATGCCAGAGCGAAAAAGACTGAAAAACCGGTGGGGAATGCGAACGTGTGCCGCATTCGGAAAAAATAGGACCCCGGTGTGATCGGAGGTGTTTTTATTTTTACCCGAAGCGACATCCGGGGAAAAATTGGATATCACGTTTTTTGCGACTAAATCAACAGGCCCCGCGCCGGGACAACTCTCCTCTCTCGGCGAACAACATCTTCACGCCATCCGCAGTATCATACCCATTTCCTTGTGTGGGAGCACTTACATGCCGTTGCTGGAACCCGTTGCTATTCCACCGATCATTGATGCCATGGCCATTGTGTTGGGTCAGGCCTACCAACTGGCCCGCGTACGGATCAGTTCCACCGGCTCGCCGATCCAGCGGCTGACCGTCCAGCGCGATGATGAGGCCACACGAGCCTGCATCCAGCAGCGCCGGGCGGATATTCTCTGTGCCAATCGGGCCAACGACCCGCCGCACGGGCGCACCCATTTCACGGCTCCGCAGCGGCTGGAGATCATCCAACTGATGCGCCTGGCCGGTTGGAGTATTGAGCAGACCGCTGCCAACTTTGCGGTCCATCCCAATACCATCCGTGCCTGGATCAATGCCGTGGAGGGGAAAGGACGAAGCAGTCTGTTGGGCGGCGCGGTTGTTTGGAACCGCATGGATGATGCCGTGCGCTGGGCGGCAAATGAATTGCGACGAGTCTGCCCGGAGCCGGAATTCGGAACGCGAACCATGGCCCGGCACCTGCTGCGCGCGGGCATCCAGATCAGCCGTACCAGCGTGCAGCGAATGCTGCGCGAACCTAAGCCGGAAAAGCCGCCGCGAAAACCCAGACCTCCAATGGAACAGCCCATTGGCGTCAAGCCCGATCGCCTGCTGAAGCCCAAACGCGCCAATCACGTCTGGCACAGCGACATCACGCAAATCCGCGTCCTGTGGTTCACGTTTTTCATCGCCGCTGTTCTGGACGGTTTCTCCCGTAAGATTCTGGCGCTGAAGGTTTATCGGAAGACACCATGCGCCCGCAACATGGCGGCGCTGGTGAAAAATGCCGCCGCCCGCCATGGCGCGCCGAAATTCATCATCACTGACAACGGATCCCAGTTCCGGAAGCAGTTCGGCAAAGCGATGCGCCGGCAACGCATCCGCCACGTTCGCACGCGCGTGCGAAGTCCGTTTTTGAATGGTAAAATCGAGCGGTTCTTCCGGACGTTCAAGCTTTGGCAGCGGATGACGCTCATGGCCGCGACGGCCAGCGGCGTCCAGCGCCGGCTTGGTTCTTTTGCGAGTTGGTATAACACTGCCCGCCCGCATAGCGCCTTGGGAATCCGCACGCCGGAGGAGGCTTTCACCGGAAAAGTCCTGCATGCAACCACCGAGGAGTTTATTCCGGCGCGCGGGAACGCCCGCGACGGGCCAAACATTCAAATCGACATCGCACGCCGGCATTATCGACTTGATCCGCATCTGCCGATGATCGAGATCAAGCTTCGCAAGGCGGCGTGAACTTCTCATCGTAGCGGCGCTCATCGTTGAACCCCGTTACAAGGGCGAGCGTTGAAAGTGCGCGCGTGCCGGACCAAACCCGCCGCAAAGGCGGACATGCGGCCCAAATTGTCACGACACTTCAACATATTTCGCTTCATTTATATCATTGCAAACCATCCAAACCTCCGCTATCATGAAAATTAGCGGCCCTACAATTGGCTGGGCCACTACATTATCATGAAATTTAGCGCTCCTACAATTGGCTGGGCCACTACAGGACTTCCATTATCATGAAAATCAGCGGCGCTACAATTGGTTGGGCCACTACAATTCTACGTTATGAATCGGATGAGGGCCGGATGGCCTGGCGAAGAAAGCCGGCGGATTGGGTTAACAGTTGCTCGGCGGTTTGGGCGTCGCATTGCCGCATGTGCATGACGATTGCGCGTTTCACTTTCCCATGGGCTTGCTGCAATAATGCTGCGGCGTCGGTGCGATTGATTCCGGTGATACGCATGATAATACGGGTTCCACGATCGATAAGCTTGCTGTTTTTCAGGCAGTCCACATCCACCATGGTGTTACCATAGACCTTTCCGATGTGCGTCATGGCCAGCGTGCTAATGGTGTTGAGAACCAGTTTGGTGGCGGTGCCGGCTTTCAGGCGGGTCGAGCCGGTGAGAATTTCCGGGCCGGTTTCAATACAAATAAAAATATCGGCATCGACAGAAATATGCTCCCGCCTGGTGCAGGAGAGAAAAATTGTCTTCGAGCCGCATTTGCGGGCTTCGGCGATCGCGCCGTGCACAAATGGCGTGGTGCCGCCCGCGGCGATGCCTATGACCACATCGTGCGTGCGGATTTGGATATCCCGCAGCGCCTGCGCGCCGGCTTGTGCATCGTCTTCGACATTTTCAATGGAACGCTCAATGGCGGCGGCTGAGCCGGCGATAATTCCAATCACCATTCCTGGATCGGAGGAAAATGTTGGCGGACATTCTGCCGCATCTAATATGCCAAGGCGTCCGCTGGTGCCGGCACCGACATAAATGAGCCGCCCGCCAGCGCGAAAAGCTCTGGCCACAAGTTCAACAGTCTGGGCGATGGCGGGAGCCTGTTGACCCACTGCCAGCACCGCCCGCTGATCTTCCCGATTCATCAACTGTACCGCATCAAGAATCGGCATTTCATCAAGATACGCCGATTCTGCATTGGATTTTTCAGTTTCAATATGGCCGCGGTCGAATTTTGCATAA
>JAJZKJ010000457.1 GCA_021804195.1 Acidobacteriota bacterium | reverse complement strand
AACCTACAGTTTTGACGGCATCTTGGTGGATGTGGACACCGCGGTCCTGGCTGAGGCGGCCGGGGCTCAAGTGGCCCATCCGCGGGATGAACCTGCCGTCGTGGTCGGCCCGCGGCTGCGGACGTTGGAAGAAATCGACACCCTCGAACCGGTCGATCTGGCGGCCCATCGGCGCGTACAAATCTCGTTGGAGGCGGTGCGGCTGCTGGTGGAGCGCAGCCAGGGGGAAATTTACATCCGCGGCAACTGCGACCAGTGCCCCTTCAGCCTGGCCGCGATGCTGCGCGGTCCGCAGGAATTTATGATGGATCTTTTGGACGAAAGCCAGACCGCGAGGATCGAGCGGTTACTGGGGTACTGCACGGAGGCGACCGTGGACTTTCTGCGCCTCATGGCCACGACGGGCTGTCATATGCTTTCCAACGGCGACAGCACGGCCGGGCCGGCCATGGTCTCGCCAGCATTGTACCGCCGGTTCGCCGAGCCATGGGAGAAGCGGGTTGTCGCGGAGGCCCACCGCCTGGGGTTGCCTTACCTGCTACACATCTGTGGCGACACGGCGTCGATTTTGCCCGACATGCTGGAGACGGGTGCCGATGCGTTGGAGATCGATTACAAGACCGATGCCTGGCTGGCGCACGATCGGATGAAGGATCGCGCCGTGTTTGTCGGCAATCTCGATCCGAGCGGGGTGGTGGCGCATGGCACGCCGGAGCTGGTGGAAAGCAAGACCACCAAGTTGTTGGAATTATTCGCCGATACGCCGCGTTTCATTCTGAATTCCGGCTGCGCTATTCCCGCCGACGCTTCCCCGGCGAACTTGCGGGCGATGATTCGCGCCGCGCGGGGATTTTCCGGCACCGGCCGCGGCGGCGCTGATTAACTCGGACGGCGGCCCGCGGATCACCTTGGATTTTCTGGAGCAGCCTCGATCACGATATAAAAAAAGGCCATCGCAATGAATGGATATTGCCGCGGCGGTCTGCTAAATTGCGCTCCGTAAACGATGAACAGTGACCAATGACCAGCAATTTTGATGATAAGGAGATTTACCATGATAGAAAGAACACTGGATCCGGGGGTATCCCTTCAACCCTCTCCCGCGGGGCGGCGTACGTTTGCCTTCGCCGCGGCCATGCCGCCGCGTGCGGAGCAGTTGTTTCCCAGCGATGGATGGCTGGAGGCGATTGCTCGGTCCGGCTATACCCACGTCTGCCTTCAGAACGACCATTTCTTTCATCCTGAGATGGAACTGCGGGACTACGGCGAGAACGTCTGCCGACTTTTCTTTCTTTTCGATTTTATTTCAGGGCCGCGCAGACGCACCTATCAGGCGTGGTTGGCGGCCGTGGATCGCCGTTGCGGCGACTTCGGGCTTAAACTCGCAGTAGAACTCTGGGAGCCGCGCCTGAGCCGGCTGGCACGGCGAATGCTGCCTGCCGAGTGGATGGGGCCGGCCCATCCGGCTGGTTGGTATCAAATGTTGTGCGTGGGACATCCCGACGCCCGCCGGTGGCTGCTGGAGGGCTTCCAGAGCCTTCTGCGCGTTGCACCTCGCCTGGACACAGTGATACTTGGCATCAATGACAATTCCGCCCTGCTGTGTGATGAGCGCTGTCCGCGCTGCGCGCCCACGCCGGTTTTCGATCGTCTGGGATCGCTTTATCGGGACGTCGAGACCGCATGCCATGGCGTCCGCACCGGATGTCGACTCATGCCTTATGATTGGATGTGGGACCAGCACCACTATGAAGCGGTTTTTTCCAGGCTCGCCCGGCCGCCAGCGGTGCTGACGCGGCTGGAGCGCCACGCGGAGTATCTTCCCGACCCGTCGCACCCGGAATGGAAGGCGATGGTGTTCGATCAAAGTCTTTCTTGCGACAGCATCGGCACGGATTTTCTGGCTTCTAAAAAGGCCATGGCGGCGCGGGGCGGAGATATTCTGATCATGCCGACGCCTTCGGGGATGTTCGAGTCCTGGATGGCACCGCATGTGCCGGCCGTGGGACGTCTGGCGAAAAAATTTGACCTCATGCGCCGTGAAGGCGTCGCGGGCTGGGTGGATTTCGATTGCGGCGGCGTCACCGAGGGATTGATGCTGGACCTGATAAGCGTGATCCAGCGTCAGCCGCAGGCCGGCATGGACAAATGGCTCTCGGCGACCGCCAACATGCGGTATGGCGAGGTCGCATCGGCTGCGGCCGCCCGGGAGGCTTGGGCGAAGTTCGATGCGGCTCTCGGCTGGTCTCCATGCGCGCTCGAGTTCGACGACGTGACATGTTTTTCCGGTCGATTTTCGGCGGCGCTGGCAATATTGCCCATGCATCCGTTTCTGCCGCAACGGCTTGTCGGCACCTACGCCAAAAAAAAGATCATGCATTTCGACCCGCATCTGCTGGCTACGCCGAAATCCATCCCCGCGCTCAGGCATCTGCTGCCGAAGATGGTGGAGGATGGGACGGCCGGCCTGGAAGCTTACGACCGGGTCATCCAAAGCGCCAACGGAAGATTCCGCGATCTGGCGGAGGTGGACCGGCTGATCGGCGAGTTGGCAGTTCTGACCTGGCGCAGCGCGGCGAACTTCTCCGCCTGGGCGGCGGCTATTTTGGGCGATAAGACGGTGGATCTTTTTCGAACGCTGGCCGACGAGATTGGCGTGGTCAGGCGTTACCGGGAAATTTCCTATGATGCGCGAATCGATCATGGCAACATGACACATCACTGGGAACGCGCCATTGCCCTGAGCGTTCCGCAGGCTTCCGCCGATTTGTACCATGCCGTGGAATGCGATCATCTCGCGTCGTGGACGGATCCAAATCCAGTTCCCCATCTGTCAGGAG
>JAJZKJ010000456.1 GCA_021804195.1 Acidobacteriota bacterium | reverse complement strand
GCAGCAACAGCTCAAGGAATTTAATGAAAATATCGTCGAAAGCGTGCGCGTCGGCATCGTCGCGCTGAACCTGCAGGATCAGGTGGAAAGCTGGAATGCGCAGATGGAAGTGCTCACGGCCCGGCCCCGGGCCACGGCCCTGGGCCGGCGCATCGAGCAGGTTCTGGGCCCCGAGTTCGCGGTCGCGTATTATCAGGAGCGGCCGGAAACCGGCCTGCGCTGGCTGGAAAAATTTCCGCTCCGGCTGGAAAATCAGCCCGAGCGGATTTTCAATATTGCCATCGCTCCCCTGGTTACGCCGCAACGGGAGCGGGTCGGCCGCATTCTGCTGCTCGACGACATCAGCCAGAGAATGGAGCTGGAAAGCCAGCTGGCGCAGGCCGAACGGCTGCGCTCGATCGGGCTGCTGGCGGCGGGCGTGGCGCATGAGGTGAATACGCCGCTGGCCGTAATTTCCAATTACACCCAGTTGCTGGCCAAGCAGATGCCGGCCGGCGACGCGCGCGGCCAACTGCTCGACACCATCACGGCGCAGACCTTCCGGGCGTCGGAAATTGTCGGCAATCTGCTGCAATTTTCCCGCACCCGCGGCGCGACCAAAGAGGCGGTGGATCTGCATCAGATTCTGCGCGACAGCCTGGCCCTGCTGGAACATCCTTTGCGCGAGGCGCATATTCAGGTTGAGCTTCAATGCGAGGCCGCGCTGCCCCGGGTGCTGGGCAACGCCGGCCAGTTGCAGCAGGTGGTGCTCAATCTGCTTTTGAACGCGCGCGATGCCATGCCCGCCGGCGGCCGGCTGGTGCTGGCCAGCTGGGTGGCGGAGTCGCTGGTCAGCCTGTCCATCACCGACAGCGGTTCGGGCATTGCGCCCGAAATTCGAGAGCGCATTTTCGAGCCGTTTTTTACCACCAAGCGCGCCCAGCGCAATGGCCACGGCGTGGGTTCCGGCACGGGGCTGGGTCTGGCGGTGAGCTACGGCATTATGCAGGATCACGGCGGCCGCATCCGGGTGGAAAATGCGCCCGAAATGGGCGCGCGTTTTATCATGGAACTGCCCGCGATGGAGGCCCTGGCCTATGCCTGAAACCGCCATCCACGGTATCGAGCCCGAAGTGGAGGAACGCGGCGCGCTCCCGACCAACGCCGAGGTCAGCCGGGTGCTGGTGATTGATGACGAGCCGGCGGTGCGGGAAAGCCTTGAAACTTTACTGCGCTTTGAAGGCTTCGAAGCCCAGGGCGCGGCCGACGGCGCCGCCGGCCTGGCGGCGGTGCAGCGCCAGTTGTTTGACGCCGTGCTGCTCGATCTCAGCCTGCCCGATCTCGATGGCCTGGACGTTTTGCGTGAAATACGCCGCGTCGCGCCCTCGACCGCCGTGATTCTGATCTCCGCCTACGGCACGGTGGAAGCCGCCGTGGCGGCGATGCAAAATGGCGCCCGCACGTTCCTGCAGAAGCCCTGGAACAATGAAAAGCTGCTGGCCGATTTACGCGCCGCCATTGCCTCGCTGAAGCTGGAGCAGGAAAACGTGCAGCTCAAGCGCGCCCTGCGCCAGCGCTACAATTTCGAGCACATCATCGGCAAAAGCGAGCAGATGCTGCGCATCTTCGATATGGTCACCCAGGTGGCGGCCAGCCGGGCGACCATTTTGCTGCAAGGCGAAAGCGGCGTGGGCAAGGAGCTCATCGCCAAGGCCATCCATTCCGCCTCGCCCCGCGCGGATGCCCCCTTTGTGCCGGTCAATAGCGGCAGCATGCCGGTCGAGCTGCTCGAGTCCATGCTTTTTGGGCATGTGCGCGGCGCCTTCACCGGCGCGGTCGCGCCCAAAAAGGGCCTGTTTGAAGTTGCCGACCGCGGCACCATTTTCCTCGATGAAATCGGCAATATGTCGCTCGAGACCCAGGCCAAGCTGCTGCGGGTCCTGCAGGACCGGCGGTTTATGCGCCTGGGAGGGGTGGAGGAAATCCAGGTGGATGTGCGCGTGCTGGCCGCCACCAACCGCGATTTACAGCAGCTTACCCAGGAAGGCCGCTTTCGCGAGGACCTGTTTTACCGCCTGAATGTGATTACCATCAAGCTGCCCGCCTTGCGCGAACGGCGCGAAGACATCCCCATGCTGGCCGACACCTTTTTACGCCGCTATGCTGCGGAAAATTCCCGCCCGGCGCCGCGCCTTTCTCCCGATGCCTTGCGCCTGCTGGTGGATTATGACTGGCCCGGCAACGTGCGCGAATTGGAAAACGCCATGGAACGCGCCGTGGTTCTGGGCAGCGGTTCCACGGTGAACGCCGACCTGCTGCCCGATACCGTGCTTGGCCGCTATGCCGAAATGAAATCCGCCGCCGCGGGACCGGCGCTGCGCCGCGGCGGTTCATTGTTTGATATTGTCGAGGATTTCGAACGCCGGATCGTGCTCGATATGCTGGAACAAACCCATGGCCGGCAAACCGAGGCGGCCGACCGCTTTCAGATTCCGCTTTCCACCCTGAACCAGAAGATTAAACGTCTGGGCATTGATATCAAGAAATTGAAAGATGTGGAAGAAGCCGGAAAATGAAAAATGTCGCGCTTGCCGCTATCGCAGGCAGAAATTACCCGGCCGGCCGGTAAAATTTTCCACTCGGGATCGTTTATAAAATTGTGCGTTTCCCCTCTGTTTGACTCTAAGTGATTCAATGTATTGAGTTTATTGACAGGCTTCCGCATGGTGCCGGGAATGCCTGTACATTCCCGTAGTTTATTTCCAACCAGGAGTTCCAATGATGAATAACACCTTGATTCGCAAATTGTGGGCCGTTCTGTTTCTGCTGCTGATGGGCGGCGCGGCGTTCGCGGTTCCCGCCGC
>JAJZKJ010000455.1 GCA_021804195.1 Acidobacteriota bacterium | reverse complement strand
CTGGGCCAGCACATAGGCCCCCGCCGCCACGTCCTGGGCCGCAATCTCATGGCTGATCGTGACCAGCGTCACGCCCGGCGCCCGTTGGTGGAGCACGCCTTGCATGGCGCCGGCATAGCCATCCTGGCGGCCAAAATCCGTAAGCAGGGTGATCAGCATAAAAAATCGGCAGGTAATATTCGGCGCCCGCCGCACGACGGTCTTGGCCTTCATGGGCCATTACGAGTAATCTAAGGATATGCCAACCGTCTCGGCCCGTGGACTCGCGGATGTGGTGGCCTCGCCTTCCGCCATCTGCTACATAGATGGAGAACGCGGCGTGCTGGCCTATCGCGGCTACGACATTCACGATCTGGCCGAACGCTCCAGCTTCATCGAAACCGCGTGCCTGCTCTGGCGCGGGCAATTGCCGACCCAGGCCGCGCTTGACCAGCTCCGGCAGGATCTGGCGGCGGCCGCGCAGTTGCCGGAACCGCTGGTGAACTGGATGCGGCAGATTCCGCCCGCGGCCGCGCCGATGGATGTGCTGCGCACGCTGGTTTCCGCCCTCGGTCTCTACGATGCCGAAGCCGGGGCCATGAGCGTGGAGGCCAACCAGCGCAAGGCGATTCGCCTGCTGGCGCAAACCCCGATGCTGGTGGCGGCCTGGGAGCGCATCCGGCACGGCCAGCCGCGGCTGGAGCCCGATCCGGCGCTTTCGCTGCCGGCCAATTTTCTCTATCAGCTCACCGGCAAGCGCCCCAGCCCCACCGCCGAACGCGCCCTCGACATCGCCCTCATCCTGCACGCCGACCACGAGTTCAACGCCTCCACCTTTGCCGCCCGCGTCACCGCCGCCACGCTCAGCGATCTGCATTCCGCCGTGACCGCCGCTCTGGGCGCGCTGAAGGGCCCGCTGCATGGCGGCGCGAATGAGGCCGTGATCCGGCTGCTGCTCGAGCTGCACGGCGGCGATCCGGTCGAGATGGTGTCGCAGAAGCTGGCCGCCAAGCAGAAAATTCCCGGCTTCGGCCATCGCGTCTATCACACCGAAGACCCGCGCGCCACCCATCTGCGCCAGATGGCGCAGCAGTTGGCCGAAGCCAGCGGCCATGAGGAGTTGTTCCAGGCTTCGCGCCGCATCGAGCAGTACATCAACCGGGAAAAACATCTGAATGCCAACGTGGATTTTTACTCCGCCACGGTCTATTACAGCCTGGGCATCGCGCCCGACCTGTACACGCCGGTTTTCGCCATTTCCCGCATGAGCGGCTGGACGGCGCATGTGCTGGAGCAATACTCCGACAACCGGCTGATTCGTCCGCGCGCCGATTACACCGGCCCGCATGTGCCTTTGCCTTACAATTCCATTGATCTCCGGTAAAGCCGCGCGGCTATGCCCGGAGTTGATGCCATATCCGCATGGCCCGGAGCACCCAGGCCGGATTGTGGCGGCAAGCGGCATCTTCATTCGAAAGCTTCGTCATGACGATTGAACAAGTCCTGCACCAGCACGCGGCCCGCACCGGGGAAAACGGCCTGGTGTACGGGCTGGTCGGCCCGGAGCCGGACTGGCTGCCGCTGGAGCGCCTGATCCAGTCCGTGCCCGCCGGGCTGATGCCGCGGCTGAAAAATTTCGGGGTCTATTTCGTGCCCTGGCTGGTCAAGCAGAAGCGCAGCGTTCTGGTGGCCACCGAGCCGAAGGCCGAAGGGGAAAAGCGCAACGAGCTCTGTCATCATCTCGATTTCCGCTCCCAGGGCACGCTGGCGGTCATCAGCCATCAGTATTATCACGAAGACCTGTACGGGCTGGCGATGGAGTTTTTCGACAAGGTCGCCTATGTGGCCGCCCTGGAAGAAAGCGAAAACGATGCCGCGTACGCCGCCCTGCTGGAGCAGCAGGCCGCGCCGGGCGAGCTGACGCCCGATGCCTGGGGCTGGCGTCAGGAACTGGAAAAGCCCGGCGGCCGCAATGAGGAAAATCTGCTCAATTACCGCCGCACCGCTTTTACCGATGCCCTCGGGCTCTACATGGCGGCGATGTTCATGGATGTCTATTACGAAGATCTCTTTGATGCCCGCGACGAGTTCCCGCCGCTGGCGCCCGAGCCGCTGCAGCAGCGGCTGCGCTGGATGGAAAAACAATATCCGCCCAGCCGCGGCTTTCCCTTTCAGGTCTATCGCCAGCGGGAACGCCGCCGCGGCCGGTCCTGAACCAGAAATTCCCTGAAACCCATGAAAAAAAACCGTTCCTCCCAGCCCGCCATCGCCCTGCCCGGGGCGCATCAGGTGGATGCCCGCGCCAAGCGGGCCCTGCTGCGCCGCCGCGTCGAGCCGATTGACTTTGAGCGTGTTTCCACCGTGGCCGATCTGGTCGAGGCCATGCGCGGCGCCTCGGTGCAGGCCCGCAATCTGGGCCGCTGCGCCGAGGTGCTGCGCAACCTCTACGCCGACCGCCGCCGCCCCACGGTGATGCTGGGTCTGGCCGGGCCGCTCATCGCCGCCGGGCTGCGCAAGGTCATTCGCGATCTGGTGGCCCAGGGCTTTGTGGACGTGATCGTTTCCACCGGCGCCATCCTCTATCAGGATATTTATCAGGCCCGCGGCTTTGGCCATTATCACGGCGACCCCGCGGCCGACGACGGCCGCCTGCGCGAGCTCTTCATTGACCGCATCTACGACACCTACGTGGACGAGGAAAAGTTCATCGCCACCGATACCTGGCTGGGCTACGTGGCCGACGAGCTGCCGCCGGGCAATTATTCCTCGCGCGCCTATCTGGATTTTGTCGGCTCGAAGCTGGAAGACGAGCAGTCCATTGTGCGCACCGCGCACCGGCTGGGCGTGCCCATGTTCGCCCCCGCCCT
>JAJZKJ010000454.1 GCA_021804195.1 Acidobacteriota bacterium | reverse complement strand
CAAACTGCACGCTCTTTTGAGGAAAACCGGAGAGCGGGATGCCCGGGTTCAATGCGGCGCGCAGCAGGCCGGGGTATACCCCCACCGGAGAGGTGCCACCGCTATAGGCAGTCATGTTGCCGGGAATCGTCACGGTACTGCCGTTGACCGTAGCGGTCAGGGCAGTATTCGGATTCCCACAACCGAAGTTGCCGGTGTTTTTGCATATGTACCCACCGCCATTGATATAGTTGCCCACGCTGAAGTCCGCAATCTCGCCTTTTGCATCGTACGCCTTGCCCATGTGGTCCACGCGCAGGCCGTAGTTGAGCGTCAGTCGCGGCGTCGCCCGCCAACTGTCTTCGAAATAGGCGTCGAGTTCGTTATAGGCGAGCAGGGGCAGCAGCAGCGTATTGGATTGGTTGAAGCCGGAGATGTTGCCCAGCTCCAAATCAGCGTAGGAATTACCCGACTGCGGGCCCCAGCGCATTGCTTGAATAAATCCGCGCGGATCGCTGGTGGGCTGCTGGTTGGCGACATGCTGGTAATACACGCCGAACTTGATCAAGTGGTTCCCCGCCACGACGGACATGTCGTCCTTGATCTGGTTCAGCCACTTGTCGGCGAAAGTCGTGGGGACGGTCGAGCCTTCGCCATTGATCAGAGTGGGGAAGCTATTTCCCCAGGCCGTGATACCGGGCATCAGGCCCGTGCTATTGGGGAACACGCCCTGATAGGGATACCCCAGCGCCTGCGTGGAGTCGAGCGCGGGATTGGCCAGGCTCCAGGGCAGAACCAAGCGCGTGACGCCGGCGTTGACTTCGTTGGTGATCGTTGGACTGAGCACCTGCACCAGCGTGGCGCTGACCTGATTATCATGCTGCTGGGCGGTCTCTTGCCCGGGATAGGGGATGCTGGAGCCGCCCCACCACAGGCCGTAGGGATCCACGGCGTAATCAGAGTCGTATTGATAATTCACGTACAGTTTGGTGTTCTCGCTGAAGTCGTAATCCACGCGGGTGGCGATGGTGTCGTGATTTTCCGGGCTGGTGGCGTCGCTGATGTAGTTATAAGGGATGGCGGCGGTAGGGGTGTGATTGGGCAGCGGCATCTGTTTAAAAAACGCGAGGGCCGCTGGATCCATAGCCGTTTGGGAACCCGCCGCGCCAAAGTTCATGATTCCTGGAGCGCTGCAGCCCACGGTGGCGCCATTGCCCAGCGTGTAGGTGGTGTGGTCAGCGGACGTGCAGGGAACGACCCCGCCACCGCCATTGTCGCCCCCAAACGCGCTGGCCCACGTGTCATACGGGTTGGTCATGAGCTCGGTGAAGTTGCCCTGACGCATCAGTTGGGTTGGAACACTACCCTGATGCACGCCCAGATCCTGCGTCTGCCGCATCCATTCGCCGCCGATGAAGAAGAACGCCTTGTTGCGGTGCTTGTTGAAGCTGGTGCCGGGAACGATGATGGGGCCGCCGGCCCGCCCATCGCCGGCCGCCATTCGCGGTTGAAGTAATGCCGCGGCTTGCCGCTGGCAGCCGGTGAGTTGGGGGTTGGCGCCGCCCCAAGCCAGGCGGAGGCCGCAGCGGCGAGAATCACGGCAGTCAACAGCGCGGAGCCGGGGCGGGTGAAATAAGTCGGTCCAGGGGGCATCGGCGGGCAGAACAGCAACGAACTTGCCGCTGATTATAGGCCGTATCTCCGCCAACTGCGCCCGAATTTGCACCCTTTCCCCGCCGCCGCAGCGGCATCCGCCCATGCCTGGGGCCAAAGGCCGTGTCGCAAAATGACCATCACTTTCCGCAAACTGGCCATTGACCGGATGGTTGGCTCGGACTAATGTAATCGGCGGCACGGTCGAAAAGGTCAGGTGGTGGCCGCGCCAAGAGTGCATTGCGTCACTGAGGAGACCATTCGTATGCGGCAGTCCCTGAGCACGGCTTACGCCCGTTTCGCGGTTCGCGCCGGCGCGGCGCTGATCTTGGCCCTCGGCCTGGCCTTTGTCGTCGTGCCTCAAGCACGCGCCCAGGCGCAGTACGGCACCGTCACCGGCACCGTCACCGACCCCAGCGGGGCCGTCGTGCCCGGCGCCAAGGTGGTGTTGACCAATCAGGCGACCAGTGAAACGCGAACGACGTCCACCGACGCCTCCGGTCTGTTCAGCTTCACTACCGTCCCTCGCGGCACCTACTCCGTGACCGTCACCCATCACGGGTTCAAGGCGCTGAAAAAGGGCAACATCATCCTGCCCGCCGGCGCGGAAATCAGCGTCCCTGGGCTGAAGCTGGAGCTTGGTTCGTCCACCCAGACCGTTGAGGTCAACAGTCAGGCGTATTATGTCGTGCCCACCACCACGGGAGCGAAAGAAGAGACGATCACCAACAAGCAAATCGAGAATATGCCGCTCGAGGGGCGGTCGGTCGTCAGTTCCGTGCTGATTCTGCCCGGTGTCGTGAATAACACCGCGCCCGGCTCTACCCCGGTGACCGGCTTCAATGGCAACAACGGCGGCGTCGGCGGCTTCATGGTCAACGGCAGCCGCTCCGACGAGGTGGCCATCACCAATAACGGCACGAACAATATTGACCCCGGCTGCAACTGCGGCGCGGCAGCGATTCCGGACAAGGAAATGGTCTCCGAGGTTACGGTCCAGACCGCCAACTTCAGCGCCGCCAATCCGCAAGGCCCGGTGGTCATTAATACGGTCACGAAATCGGGCACCAGCCAGTTCCATGGCGAGGCCTATTGGACCGGCCGCCGGCCCAGTTGGAACGCCAACGATTGGCTCAACAATCAAGCTGGACTCGCGCGGCCGAATTCAACGTTTAATTACTACGGCGGGCAGATCGGTGGCCCCATCATCGTTCCCGGC
>JAJZKJ010000453.1 GCA_021804195.1 Acidobacteriota bacterium | reverse complement strand
GATTGCGCCCGCGTATGAGGTGAGGTTTGCAGACGGCAGCGGGCAATGGCTATGGCGTGGTGGTTTTGGTCGCAGCCAAGGAAAGGTCGCTTGAGCTTGGCGGCGGCCATCAGCGTTGTGCCTGAGCCGCAGAAGAAGTCGCCGACCGTGCCGCCTGGCGGACAAAGGGCGGTGATCAGCGTTTCTAAAAGGGCCAGAGGCTTCTGCGTGGGGTAGCCGGTGCGTTCGCGGGCCATGGGGTTGAGCGCGGGAATAAGCAGCACGTCGTCGGGATTTTTGTGAGTATCGGCGGGGCTTATGCGTGCGCCTTTGGGGTTGCGGGCGCGGTGCAGGGCCTTGGGTGTTCGCGGTATGGCAATGGCTTTGCCGTTAAAATAGTGTCGGCCGCTTCGTGCGTAGAGCAGAATGGTGTCGTGCTTACGCGAAAATCGCAATGGGCTTGCACCGCCGGTTTGATAATACCAGATTATTTCGTTGATAAAGTTGTCAAAGCCAAACACTTCATCGAGCATGACTTTGGCATAATGTACGCTGCGCCAGTCTAAATGAAGCAGCAATACGCCGTCGGCCTTGAGCAACCGATGAGACTCAACTGCGGCATGTTTGAGCATGGCGAGGTATTGCATCTGGCCGCCGGGCCAGCGGTCATCAAAGCCGGTGGCGTCGGCGGGCGCTCCCTGGCGGGGCGCGATGCCGAATCGGCGGCTGGTAAAGTAGGGTGGGTCAAGATAAATAAAGTCGAAGGTTGCTGCGGGCAGTCTTTGGGTGAAAGCGGCACAATCGGCACAGTGAACGGTGTTCCATGCCGGCGGTGCACGGTGATGCAGCGGCGGGCGCGAGCGTTTTGACATATACATATTCCGATGATGGCCCTGCAGGTGCGATGTGCTGCGGCATTAAATATCGCGATCTATGGCGGCGGCAATTCGCTTGAGCGACGCCATCGTGGCTTTGAGCGACTGTGGAGTAACAGATTGTGCGCCATCCGTAAGCGCGTGCTCCGGGTCGTTATGCACCTCAACAATCAGGCCGTCGGCTCCGCAGGCGACGGCCGCTTTGCACATATCGGGCACCAGGTGCGCATGGCCGGTACCCTGCGAGGGGTCCACCACAATGGGCAGATGGCTGATGCGATGTACTTCGGGAACGATGGCCAGCGGCAGAGTATTGCGGCAGTAGTTCTCAAACGTGCGAATGCCGCGCTCGCAAAGCATCACATTGCTGTTGCCGCGCGACATGATGTATTCGGCCGCCAGCAAAAACTCTTCAAGCGTGGCGCTTAGGCCGCGCTTAAGCAGTACAGGCTTTTTTTGTTCGCCGACGGCCCAGAGAAGATTGTAGTTTTGCATGTTGCGTGCGCCCACCTGCAGCACGTCGGCGTATTGGCATACGAGAGGCACCTGCTCGATGGACATAACCTCGGTCACAACGGCGAGGCCGGTTTTTTCGCGGGCTTCAGCCAATATTTGCAGTCCCTTTTCGCCGAGTCCCTGGAATGCGTAGGGGCTGGTGCGGGGCTTGAAGGCGCCGCCGCGAAGGCCGGTAGCTCCGGCTTCTTTAACGGCATGGGCGATTTCAAGGAGTTGGGTGCGGTCTTCGACCGAGCAGGGGCCGGCAATAAGCGCCACCTTTTTGCCGCCGACCGAGCCGCCGAGCGACCCACCGAGCGCCACGACCGTTCGCTCCTTTTTTACCTCGCGTGAGGCCATTTTGTAGGGGGCCAGCACAGGCATTACCTTTTCGACGCCGGGGGCGTTTTCAAGTTTGTCCTTATCTTTGGCGCGGTCGTCGCCAAGGGCGGCTACCACGGTGCGTTCGGTGCCGACAATAATATGTTCGCGCAGGCCCATTTCACGCAGCAGGCCAACAACGTGGTTAACCTGCGATTCAGTTGCGCCCATTTCCATAACGATGATCATAGTGATTCTCCTTTTTGGATTTTACAGATGGTTTGAACGGTTCAGTGGATGAGCCAAAGTTGCACCCGGGCAGATGTCTCGACCATGGCGTTAAGCCGTCGCTCGATATCCTGGGCAAGCTGCTGCGCACTGTGTGCGAGCCTGCAACTGCCGGCAATTTGGTGATGAAGATCGCTGAACATGACAAACTCCTAAGCTAAGTTTTTTATGGGCGGGTTAGGCCCGGTTTTCGCTGCCAACAAAATAAGCCCGCTTTACAAGGCGGGCTTTCGATTGCAATTCAAACTTGTTCGAATCAATCAACCCCGCCACGTCGGGCCGGTAAAATGGTAGCCAAACCAAAAGCGATAAAATCGCTCGGTAACACCATAGGTTAATTGAGCCGAAACGGTATTCATACTTACATGAATATCCCCGAAGCTTCGGGCAAAGTCAAACAGCCGTATTTTGCATAGAGCGATGGGCCTGGGGGCGCGGGGATGCACGTTTGGCTGCAGCGCGTTTGACGGTCCGAACATGCTGGGGCATTATTTATTGGCCGTACCCTGCGGGTGCACGTTTGGGTCCGCATCTCTGGCCCTATGTTGGAGGTATGCCATGTTTGTCACAACCACGGTTGAGATTGCGGGTTATCGTATTGTTGAATACAAGGGCATTGTACGGGGCATTATTGTGCGCACCCCGACGATAGGGCAGGGTTTTTTAGGCGGTTTGCAGCGCATCGGCGGCGGGCGCATCAGCGCCTATACCAAAATGTGTGAGCAGGCGAGGCAGGACGCCTACGAACTTATGGTTGAGCATGCCGAGCAGGTCGGCGCCAACGCCGTGATTGGCATGCGTTACGATGCGGCCGAAGTTATGGCCCAGCCGGCGGCCTCCGAGGTGCTGTGTTATGGTACTGCCGTGGTGGTCGAACCAGTGACCGCCCAATC
>JAJZKJ010000015.1 GCA_021804195.1 Acidobacteriota bacterium | reverse complement strand
TGAATATCCGCATCACCTGTTCCTGGTACACCATGATGCCGTAGGTTTCCGCCAGGATTTTATCCATGATCGGATGCACCTCTGGAACCTGCTGGCGCGAATGCTTGCGGGCGCAATAATCGGGAATCAATTCCATCGGGCCAGGACGAAACAGGGCATTGGCGGCGATCAGGTCCTCAATGCGGTCGGGTTTCATCCGGATCAGCAGCTCGCGCATACCCGGCGATTCAAACTGAAAAACACCCTTCGTCCGACCCTTCTGGAAAATGTGCCGGTAGATCCGCGGATCGGCCAGATCGATTTTCTCCAGGTCGATGCGACCGGGGCGACCCTGCAGGACCGGATGAGGGACCGCGATGGGAGAATCTTCCCCGCCCTGCTTGTCGTCCCACGTGTGGCGCGGAGGCAAACCACCGGCGAAGTCTTTTTCGATCAGTTGCAGCGCCCGTTCCAGAATGGTCAGCGTGCGCAGGCCTAAAAAGTCTATTTTCAGCAGGCCGGCCTTTTCACACGTCGGCCCATCCCACTGCGTCATGACGTCGGTCCCATTTTTGTACAGCGGAACCACCTGATCGATCGGTTTGTCGCAGACGATCACGCCCGCGGCGTGCATGCCGGCGTTGCGGCACAGGCCTTCCAGGCGCCGGGCTATGTCAATCAATCGTGTGACATTGGGATCTTCCTGGTAAAGTTTTTTAAGATCGGCCGTCTGCAAGGCGCTTTCCAGTGTTACGCCTATGCCACCGGGAATCAGCTTGGTAATTCTGTCCACTTCCGGCAGGGGCATGCCCAGCACGCGCCCGACGTCCTTAATGGCCGCCTTGGCCCCCAGCGTGGAAAAAGTGATGATCTGCGATACATTGCCGTATTTTTGCCGGACGTATTCAATAACTTTCGCCCGGCCTTCCTGGCAGATGTCAATGTCGATGTCGGGCATTTCCGAACGGCTCGGGTCCATGAACCGCTCGAAAAGCAGGTCGTAGCGGATAGGATCCACGTCGCAGAGTTCCAGCGCGTAACCCACCAGCGTGCCCACACCCGAACCCCTGGCGCCGACCGGTATGCCGTTCTGCCGGGCGTAATTGCAGAAGTCCCATACGATCAGAAAGTAGCTGGAAAAGCCCTTATCCTGGATAACTTTGAGCTCCTGCTCCAATCGCCGGTGAAGTATGTCGTTGAACCGGCCATAGCGCCGGCTGACTCCCTGCTCGCACAACTGCCGAAGATAATCGTCGGCCGTGGTTGGCCGGTTGGTTTTCGTATCGGCCGGCGGCGTGAAAACGGGGGCGTGGCGCCGGGAAAAATCGAGATCCAGGTCGCACATTTCGGCGATTTTCAGGGTATTGTCGCAGGCTTCGGGCATGTCCTTGAAAACAGCCCGCATTTCCCGCGCGCTTTTCAGGTAAAGCTGGCGGGAATAGCGTAAGCGGTCCTTCGCGTCGAGCGTTTTGCCCATGCTGATGCAGCAAAGCACGTCGTGCGCGTCGTAATCTTCCTTCAGCAGGTAGTGGTAATCGTTGGTGGCCACCACCGGGCAACCGGCGCGGCGGGCCACCTCCATGAGCCGCGGAAGCTGTTCAATCTGGACCGGATCTTCGTGGTTCTGCAATTCCACAAAAAAATTATCACCGAACATTTCCTTGTACTGTCCCGCCACGCCTACGGCGGCGGATAAGTCGTTGCGCGTCAGGCACGCGGCTATTTCCGTGCCTAGGTGGCCGTTGATGACCACCAACCCCTCGGCGTAGCGGGCCAATAGCTCCTTGTCCACGCGGGGGCGGTAGTAGAAACCTTCCAGGTAGGCCAGGCTGGCCAGTTTGAGCAGATTTCGGTAACCAGCCTGATTTTTCGCCAGCACCACCAGATGATAGGCGGCATCGCCGATGCCATGGGCATCTCTATCAAAACGGGAACCGGGCGCGACATACAATTCGCAGCCGATGATCGGTTTGAGGCCGGCTGTCTTCGCTTCCTGATGGAACTCCACCAGTCCGAAAAGGTTTCCGTGATCGGTTAGCGCCAGGGCGGGCATGCCCAGTTCGACGGCCCTTCGGCATAGTGCGGGGATTGTAGCGCCGCCATCAAGCAGGGAATAATGCGAATGACCGTGCAAATGAACAAAAGAATCATTTTGATTCGACATGCGTGCGCCTCCCTGCTCGGAAAATAATCCGCTATTGAGATGAATTCTTACGGCGCCGCGAGTTTCGCGGCGACCTGGGCCGTATGCTTGCCTTGGAAACGGGCGATTGCCAGCTCGTTTTCGCTCGGTTGGCGTTCGCCTCGCGCGCCGGCCAGCGTGGTGGCGCCGTAAGGCGAACCGCCGGTGATTTCATTCATATTTAGCAGACGCGACTCGGAATAAGGCGCTCCCACAATCACCATGCCGTGATGCAGCAGCGTAGTGTGGAAACTGGTGATGGTGGTTTCCTGGCCGCCGTGCTGGCTGGCGGTGCTGGTAAACACTCCGCCGACTTTTCCGATAAGGCCGCCCCGCAGCCACAACGGGCCTGTCTGATCCAGCAAATGGCGCATCTGGGCGGCCATATTTCCAAAGCGAGTCGGTGTGCCGAAGATCAGCGCATCCGCCTCGGCCAATTGGTCGGGCTTGATCACCGGAATATGTGCAAACTGTTTACGCGCCGCCGCGGCCCCCATTTTCTCGAGCGTCTCCGGCGGGACTAATTCCGGGGTCTGAAAGAGACTGACCTCGGTGTGGGGAACCTCGCGGGCGCCGGCGGCGATAGCCTCGGCCATTTTCCAGATATGGCCGTACATGCTGTAGAACACGACATAAACCTTGGTGGCCACGGCAAACTCCTTATCAAAATCAGGGGCCTATCATGTTTCGGCAATAACCGCTCTTGCGGCAACGACAATTCGTCGCCACGGGTTAACACTTCTTGCCGATGTGAATTATAGTCGTGGCCCCAACAAAAAAAATGGAAGACTGGGAAATTTCGACGCTTGTTTTGCCTGATGAACCATGCTACCATGAATTAGAGTGTTCTACTGGTTCTTGCTTTGCACGGAGGCCAGACATGGCACATCGCCGCACGTCCGGAGCCAAGGTTCGTTCCCACAAGATTGGTTTTAACAAGGGCGCTTTCCAGCATCGCAAGCAGGCGAGGCTGGAAGCCCGGCGGATGCTTTGCAATATGCCCCGCCTTCTTGTCGGCGATTGATGTCTGCCGACACGGATAAATTGTTGCGACAGCGAGCGGTACCAGGCTATGATGCCGGTTGGCTCGTGATTTTCGGATGAAAACGGCGGCTTGAAAAGGCGCGGGTGTAATTCGCTTGCCGCGGACGCCCGCCAACCGTTTCAATGCAGCCGATGTTGTAAAGGTTATGTTTATGTCTACTAAACCTCCTCCCACGGGGGCGGTGGGTATTGCGCCCGCCGCCGGTTCCCCATCCAGTTCAACTCCCCAACCGGCCGACAAGAAAAAAGAGGCGGCAACTGTGCCGATCAGCGTTGCGGACGAGCAGACCAGGGCCGGCCATTTGCCGGTGCTGGGCTATCGTACGGGCCGAACGGATCGTTACATCGGCTTAACCGGCGCGCAGATTCTTCTCCAGATGCTCCATGAGCACGGCGTAACGGATGCGTTTGGTTATCCGGGCGGAGCGATCCTGCCGACTTTCGACCAGCTTTACGAGAATAAGCTGAATTTTATTCTGGTGCGGCATGAACAGGGCGCCGGCCACATGGCCGACGGCTACGCTCGCGCCACCGGCAAGCCGGGCATAGTCATTGTCACCAGCGGACCCGGGGCGACCAATACCATCACGCCGCTGGCCACCGCCTGCATGGATTCGATCCCGATAATCGTCTTCTCCGGCCAGGTGCGGACGTATGTGATCGGTAACGACGCTTTCCAGGAGGCGGATGTCACGGGAATCTCGCGGCCGGTCACGAAGCGCAATTACCTGGTCAAAAACGTCAAGGATTTGCCGCGGGTCATCAACGAGGCGTTTATCATCGCCACGACCGGCCGGCCGGGACCGGTCCTGGTGGATCTGCCGGTGGACGTGAGCACCGCCAGGGTGGAGGAAATCATCGACGACACTCCGAACCTGCCGGGCTACCGCATTTACAAGGGCGGCAACAGCCGGATGGTCAAGGCGGCGGCGGAGATGATCAACGCCGCTCAGCGGCCGGTGTTGTATGTGGGCGGCGGAGTGATTATCAGCCGGGCTTGGCCGGAAGTCCGCCAGCTTGCGGAAAAGGGAAATATTCCAGCCACGACCACGTTGCTGGGGCTGGGCGCGTTCGATGAGAACAGTCCGCTGAGCCTGCACATGCTGGGAATGCACGGCAGCGCGTACGCGAATTACGCCGTGCAGGAATCGGACTGCCTGATCGCCTTGGGCGCTCGTTTTGACGACCGCGTGACGGGCAACCTGAAACTTTTCGCTCCCAAGGCGAAGATTATTCACCTGGATATAGACCCATCGAGCATCAGCAAGAACGTGCGGGTGGATGTGCCGGTGGTCGGCGACGCCCGCCTGTGCTTGCAGGACATGCTGGCGCACATCGAATATCAACCGCGGCGGGAATGGTTTGACCGGATTAACCAATGGAAGAGCCGTTACCCGTTCACCTGGAAGGATGATTCGCCGTTGCCCAAACCACAGGCGATCATTGAAGCGATCAACAAGCTGACCAGGGGACGGGCGATTTTCACGACGGGTGTGGGCCAGCACCAGATGTGGGCGGCCCAGTTTATCCGGTGGAGCATTCCGCGCAGCATGATCACCAGCGGCGGTCTGGGCACCATGGGCTACGGTCTGCCGGCGGCGATCGGCGCGCAGGTGGGCCGACCGGGCGAGTTGGTCATCGATATCGACGGCGATGGATCCCTTCTCATGACGGTTATGGAATTGGCCACCATGCACCAGTACAATTTGCCGGTGAAGGTGGCGATTCTCAACAACCGTTTCCAGGGTATGGTCCGCCAATGGCAGAAGCTTTTCTACGGCGGCCGCTTTTCGCATACCGAAATGATCAACCCTGATTTTGCCGCCCTGGCGGCGAGTTTCGGCATACGGGGCGTCCGCTGTGACAAGAAAGAGGATGTCCCGCGCATTGTGGAGGAAATGGTCCAATACCCCGGCCCCTGCGTGGTTGATTTTATCTGTGAAACCGATGAAAACGTGTATCCGATGGTGGCCAGCGGCAAAGGACTCCACGAGATGGAAATGGGCGTGGTGGGCGAAACGCCGCCCAACAGCGGTCGTGAAATGGGATCGTTGGCCTGATAAGTTTTTCCATCGCAACAACAAGAGGTTCCGCCCATGAAACATGTGATTACCGCCTTGGTGATGAATGAACCCGGCGTGCTGGCGCACGTGGCGGGAATGTTTTCGGCCCGCGGTTTCAATATTGATTCCCTGGTGGTGGGGCGCACGGAAGATCCAAACCTTTCGCGCATGACCATTGTGGTCATCGCGGACGAACGCACGCTGGACCAGGTTCGCAAGCAACTCGCCAAGATTGTTGCGGTGGTCAAGGTGCGCGACTTCAAGGATTTGCCGTTCGTGTCCCGCGACCTGATGCTGGTAAAACTCAGCGCCACCCCGCGCACGCGCAGCGAAGTCATCGAACTGGCCGACCTGTTCCGCGGACGAATCGTCGACGTGAGCCACAATACGATCCTGGTGGAAGTATCCGGCGAAGAAGGCAAACTCGACGCGTTCGTCGAACTGGTGCGGCCCTACGGTATTCGGGAACTGGCCCGAACGGGCGTGATCGCCATGGCCCGGGGCGCCGAATCCGTGCGCTCGGCGGGTGGAGAGGAGCCGCGCCCTGCGACCGGCAAGGCGGTGTCTGCGGCCCCGCGCCAGCCTACGCAAGCGGAACTGGAAGCCACGCCGCCGGGTTGACGCCCGACGCCTGGACGCCCGGCGTTGGGTGCGGCCATTGATAGCGATCCGTACGTACCGGTCTATGCATGATGGTTGGCCGGATCGCTTGGCGCCGCTGGCGGCAGGGGAGCGCGGTGCAGGCGGCGATAGCTGGTTCCTTCAGGCGAGGGGATGCTTTCCATCAGCAGCGCCTCGCTTATCCACCACGGACCGAGCGGATCCATCCGGTCCGCGTTGTAATGCTCCAATCGCCGCAGCAGTTTGTTAAGAGAATGATTGCTCCGCACGCGGCCGAGCGTTAAGTGCGGCCGCAGCGGTCGCGTGTCCAGGTCGAATCCCAGCGCGCCCATCTCCTGATCGATCAAACGGTGCAGCCGCGTGATGCGCCTGCCGGGTGAACCAATTTCAGCCATGATGATCCGCACCTTGCCGCGCGATTCCAGCCGGGACAACCCCTGAATCACCAGGGGAAATGCGGGTACTTGCGCGGCGGCTTGATCCAGGCGGCGGCATATCGGATCGAGTTGCGCCGTTTCCGCGAATCCGATGAATTTCACGGTGATGTGATACTGATCGGGGCGGACCCAGCGAACCTGGGCGGGCGTCTGCTGGAGCCGCCGCTGCCAGGCAAATAATTGCTCGCCGATATCGCCGCGCACATCAAGAGCGACAAAGAGCCGCATGACAAGGTCCTCGGAAAATCCCGGCGCGTCGGAACTTGCGGGAGTTGCGAGGTATCGCGGTCCGGGCCGCCGCCTCCGGTTTTACACCAGGCCCCCCGTGAGCATCTTTCGAAACGTCATGACCCGCCGGCCAATGCCGCGGAAATCGGCCCGGCGCAAACCGGCCAGGGAAAAAGCCTCAATGGTAAAGCTGGCCATGATGGTTCCCGCCACCACCGCCTGTTTGAACGCCGCTGGATTCCAGCGGGGCCGGCCGGCCAGATAGCCCAACAGGCCGCCGGCGAAACTGTCGCCGGCGCCGGTGGGATCAATCACTTCGGTGGTGGGGAAGGCGGGCATGGGGAAAAATGATTGGCCGAAGGCCGCCAGGCAGCCGTGCTCGCCCTTTTTCAATACCACCAGGCGCGGTCCGGAAGGTTTGAGCAACCGGCGAATCTGTTCCAGCGCCGCGACCAGATTCGTCTTGCCGGTCAGCAGGCGCGCTTCCAGATCATTCAGGACCAGGCCATCGACGTTTTTAAGACTCCGGAGCAGTTCCTTGGTGTAATTGCGAATCCAGAGGTCGCGCGTGTCGGCCACCACCAGTTTCGGCCTTTTCACCTGGGAAAGCAGATCCATCTGTAACAGTGGATGTGTCGCGGCCAAAAAAACCACCTTGCTGTCGGTGAATGCGTCCGGCACTTTCGGCGTTTTTTCCGCCAGTACATTCAGGTCCACGGCGGTGGTGGTGGCCTCGTTCATGGTGGCGTCGTAGCGGCCGCTCCAGCGGAAAGTCTTGCTGCCGGCGCGGCGCTCCAGGCCCCGCGTGTCGATGTTGGGGTGGATCAAAGCGTGGCGGAACCGTGGAGGAAAATCTTCACCAACCACCGCCACCAACCGCACTTTGCAGAACGCCGCCGCCGCCCAACTGAAATAAACCGCCGAACCGCCGAGAACGTCGCGGACGGCGCCGTGCGGCGTGCTGACATTGTCGATGCCGATCGAACCGGTAACCAGTAAAGACATCTGTTGATATACTCCAAAAACAATCCGCCGGTCGGGCCGGCTGGTCTCAATCTCTACGACGCGGGAGTATAAACGAGCAGGCGGTATTCCGCCGCCCGCCGATCAAAATGCGCCACAACATCCGCCAGGCGGGATTCCTTGTTGCGCATGCGCCATAGCGCCCGGAATTCGCGTTTCAGTTTGCGGATATCATTCCCGAGCGCAACAACTTCCGATTGAAACTGGTCCGAGAGTCGAGCGCCTTGCGCCCGGAGGATTGTCCGCCGCAGCGTATGCCGGATCAGCCGCACCGTGAATGAAAGTTCGTCCACTATCAACGCCTGTGACCGGCTGTGGAAAGGCGCCCGTTCCAGCACGGCAAGATAGCGGTTCAGCCGGGCGATTTCTCCGGGGAACTGGTTAAGACGAGCCCGGGTCAGATAGGTTGTCTGATCCCACGGCTCGCGGAAAAGATGAAAATCAAGCGAACTGTTGGACAACCGATCCCGATTGATGCGCTGGTAGACAAGACCGATATCCGCGGCCAGCCGGGCTATTTTTCCGCCGGGATCATCGAACATATATTCACTTGCCGCGTTGAGAAATGGCCAATCGTGCGGCTGGCGATGATTCCAGGAGATCGACGCGCCGAAAGCCATGGGTAAAAGGCTCACCGCCAGCATCTGCTGGTGGCCGTTATCGCCCCAGTCGGTGTTGAGATATCCGGTGGCGCCGTGTTGCAGGCCCGCCCGCGCCGCAACCCGCATATTGGCCAGGGCGTTGGCCGTTCGCCCTCCGAGCGAACTCCAGCATGACGTACCGGGACAGACGTAAAAGGGGCGGCCGGCGGCCCCGAAGAGTTCCCCATGCCGCAAGAAGGGGTGTTCGGCTTCATAACCCCATTCGAGCACCGTGGCTTCCGGCGGCAATTCGTCGATGAGTTCGGGATGATGCAGAATGATATCGCCCCAAAGCTGCACGCGCTTGGTGTGTTTGGCCGCTGCGGCGGCGCAATATTTCACCCAATCGACATACAATCGCCCGGCGCCTTTTTCCCGCGCCGCGGTCCGGCTGCGACCCAGCCCCAGGTCATACGATTCATCGCAGCAGATATTGAAAATCGGGCTGGAAAAATTCGGGAGGAATTCATCGTACATGTCGGCAAGAAGTTTTTTGGCTTTCGGATCGGTTACACAAAGCGACCAGGGAAGTTCGTTTCCAATCTTGATCCCCTGTTTCTTCAGATCCGCCGGTTCGGCTTCCGCCAAATGCCGATAGCGCGGCAACCGAAGAATCTTCTCGAAATGTCCCAACGAACTCAGCGAGGGGACGAAATCGATATATCTTTGCCGGCAGGCGGCGTCGATCCGGCGAATTTCAGCGGCGGTAAGTGGAGTGGTGTCGAAATAAAAGTCGGGATGGCGGCGGAATTCAAACACGTTTTCAATATAAAGCTGAAACTCGTTGATTTTCAGCTCGGCCAGTTTATCCACCAGCCACAGAATGGTTTGCACCTTCGGCACTTTGCCGCGGGAAACGTCGTGATAGAAGCCGCGGCGGGAAAAATCGGGTTGATCGATGATGCGCAGGCACGGCCAGGTGCGCCGGCAGTGGCGGGCGATCTGCCGCAGCGTCGCAACGGCGTAGAAAAGGCCTTGTGCCGTTTTGGCGCGTGCGATCACTCCCTCCGGGCGGATGTCGATCCTATAACCTTGTTCGTGCTCGCCATCGGGGTCTAACCGCAGGGTGATTTCCCGCCGGGTCGGTGGAGTATGGCTCAGTCGCCATTTTCCCGTCCCCTTTTCCAACAACTGCTGGAGCGAACGAGCGGCTAAAGTCACAGGTTCGTCGTCACAACCGATGAAGATGCTTCCCACCGCGGGCAACACCCATTGGCCGGCGTCCCGGCGGATCCGGCGGGGCGGGGGTATCAGGGGAAGGGGAGGCATAAGGTATTTCTCCTGAACAGGTTGGGGCAAGGATAATGATCAGCAGGCGCTGCGCCAAACGGCTGTTATGATAATCAATTAACAGGAGAATATTTCCATGATCGCTTCTCGTGGGCCGACCGATCAATCCTGGAAACACCGGCGATGTTCCTATTGCGCCAAGCGGCTGCCGGCGGCGGTTTTCCTATTGCCATTGATTTTCTTTTGTGCGCTCGGCGGTGCAATTCGGGGACAGGGATTGTTGGTCGGCCAAGCGGGTATGCAGCCGATTCAGAAGCGCCCACACCATCGGGCGGCCATTATTACCATCCGCGGACCGGTGGACCAGGTCACGTGGACCAGCGTGCGGCGGCGGGTAACTGCGGCGCGCAAGCTCGGCTGCTCGCTTATTGTGTATCGCATCAACAGCATCGGCGGGATGCTCTCTCCGGCGCTGCGCCTCGCCCATTTCACGCGTCATATCGGACTGCCCACGGTGGCGTACATTTCCGAATCGGCCATTGGCCCGGCCGCGCTGGTTGCGGTCTCGTGCCGGCAAATCGTGATGGCGCCGCGGGCACATCTGGGCGATGGCCAGGCGTTTGAACTCCAGGGAAAGACGGCGCAACAGGCGGCGGCGAATCCACTGCTTGTCTCTTCTTCGCCGGTGCTGCGCGATCTGCAGGCGTCGGCCAGAGCCAACGGCTATTCCCCGGCGATTCTGCTGGCCATGGTGGACCGATCGATTCAGATCGACCAGGTACGGAATAAACTCAATGGCCAAATTCGTTTTGTAACGCCGGCCGTCCGCCGGGCGCTGGTGCGCATGCAACAGGCCCGCCCGGGCCAGGCTCCGGTGCATCCGTGGTTTTTCGTTCGCCGGGTCAAACGCCGTGGAACACTTTTAACTCTTGGTCCGCGCCGGGCCAAACCGATGGGGATTTGCCAGGCCGAGGCCGGCAACAACGCCGCCCTTCCGGCAATTTTGAATATTACCGGTCGGCATATTTACATTCTGCGACTGGATTTTATGGAACGGTTGGCCCGCTGGCTCACGGCGCCGGGGGTTCGTTTTATTCTGTTTGTTATCATGGTCGTGTGCGGCTACATCGAGTTGAGCCATCCGGGGCTGATCGCTCCGGCATTGATTGCTCTGGCCGCGCTGGCGTTGATGTTCGGCGGACCGATGATTACCGGCCTGGCCAACTGGTGGGAAATCGCCTTGGTGGTTCTGGGGGTGTTGCTTATCATCATTGATATTGTCCATTTCGGCGGACTGGGACTGCTGGCGATTCCCGGTTTTCTCCTGGTGCTGGTCGGGTTGATCGGATCGTTCGTACCGGTGGGAGAGTCCGGCGCCGGCCATGCCTTGCAGACGGGCATTTCGGTGATCGTTCTCGGGCTGGCTTGCGCGATGGTGATTATTCTGCTGCTGGTGCGGTATCTGGACATCACGCCGGGACTTCGCCGGCTGGCGCTGCAACCGGCGACGGCCCCCGACTCGAGCCGTCTTTTTCGCGAACCGGACGCGGCCCGGCAGATTATTTTCGTCGGCGCGATTGGCCGGGCGGCTTCCGATCTGCGCCCCGCCGGCAAGGCCTATTTCGGCGAGCAACTGGTGGATGTGGTGGCGGACGGGGAATTCATCGCCCGGGCGCGAGTGGTCGAAATCACCCGAATAACGGAGAATCAGGTGATGGTTTGTCCCGTGCCGGAAAAAGGATAGTTGCTTTAATGAGGCGCTGCGGCGGGCATCCGGCCGGTCGAATGGGAAAAAGGGTTGCTATGCCGATAGATCTGCTTATCGCCGCCATACTGCTGTTCGCCGCTGCCGTGGTTTTTCTGGTTGCGGAATTGTTTGTGCCCGCGCACGGGTTGCTGGCGATTCTCTGTGGCTTTTTGACGCTTGGAGGGATTATCACCTGCTTTTATATCGGACCGGTTTTCGGAACCGTAAGCATTCTGGCGGTCATGGTGTTCGGTCCTCTGTTGCTTTTCACGGGTGTGCGCTACTACCCGAAAAGTCCGGTGGGACGGCGGATATTGATGAGCCAGCCGAATCCGGATTCAATCAAGGGATTTTCCGATCACCGGAAGGAACTTGCGGACATGGTCGGTCGGGCGGGCGTCGCGGTCACAACGCTGCGGCCGGCGGGCGTATGCGCGTTTGAGGAGCGCCGCCTCGCCTCGGTTAGCGAAGGAATGATTATCACGAGTGGAACCAGGGTTGTGGTGATCGGCGTTTCCGGGGCGCAGGTGGTGGTCCGCGCGGCGAAGGAGGCGGGCGGGTAAGTGTATGTTTGGATCCCATCTTTCCATCGCCGGCGGCCTGCATCAGGCGCTGCTGGCCGCGGCCGAACTGAACCTGCAAACGGTTCAGATATTCACCCGCAACCAGCGGCGGTGGGATGCTCCCCCGCTCAAAAATCCGGAGGTTTGCCGGTTCCGTGCGGAAGCGGACCGGCTTGGAATCACGCGAATCGTCGCGCACGACTCCTACCTGGTCAATCTGGCGGCGGGCGATGAACAACTGCGGCAAAAGAGCATCGCCGCCTTTACCGGAGAACTGCAACGATGCTCGCAGCTTGGCATTTCGTTTCTCGTCACGCACGGCGGCTCGCATGGCGGCGCCGGAGAAGCGCGGGGAATCCGTCGTCTGATCGACTCGCTCAATGAGGCGCTGGCCGCCGCCGCCGACAAACGGGTGATCGTTTGTCTGGAGACCACGGCCGGCCAGGGCGCTGCGCTGGGCTGGCGGTTTGAGCATTTGGCCGACATCATCGCCGGCGTGCGCGACCCGGAACGCCTGGGTGTGTGCCTGGATACCTGCCACGTGCTCGCCGCGGGTTACGATATCACCACGGAACAGGGAATCCGCCGGACGATCAGTGAGTTTGACCGCATCATCGGGCTGAATCGATTGCGGGTAATCCACGTCAACGACAGTCTTAAGCCGCTTGGCAGCCGGGTGGACCGGCACGCCCATATCGGACTGGGCCATGTCGGCCTGCCGGCGTTTGCGTATCTGTGCCGCGACGCCCGGTTTTTGCCGATTCCCAAAATTCTTGAAACACCCAAGGAAACGGCGCCCGATGGCCGACCCTGGGATCAAATTAATCTTTCCATCCTTCGCGCCCTGGCGGCGGGTAAGGCCGCTCCATTTGCTGGATCAGGCCGGCGCTCGGAGGCAGGCGTTCCGCCGCACCGGGCCGCGGGGCGGCGACCCCGTGCGGTGGGCGGTCGCGCCGCCAAAGCAGCGCAACGTCGGATAAAAGGACGGCCATGACTTGGATCGTTGCTCCCATTTTTGTCTCGGATGTCGACGCGACGCTGGCGCAAATGCTAACCGCCCGGCGGGAGGGGGCCGACGCCCTGGAACTGCGCTGCGACCGGGCGACCCCGGAAACGATGGAAACCTTGCTGGGGCGGCCCGAAATACACCGGACGCGGTTGATTGTGACGATTCGACCGGTATGGGAAGGCGGTGATTATCGCGGCGGTGAGCAGGACCGTCTGCAATTGCTGGCATTGGCCTGCCGGCGCCTGACCAGCGCGGATTTTCTGGACGTGGAACTGGCGGCGTGGAATCAATCGGACAAA
>JAJZKJ010000452.1 GCA_021804195.1 Acidobacteriota bacterium | reverse complement strand
TTTCTTCTCGGCTTTACGCCAAACTCTTGCGGCGACGCCGGGCCAGCAATCCCAAGCCACCCGCAGCCAGCAGAGCCAATGTGGCCGGTTCGGGAACTACCGTAGAACCATACTGGACTGTACCAGGAATGCTCAAGTCGCTGCTGTTAAGCCAGTTCATTGTGAGATCCTGGTTGTTCGCCGAGGTGTTGTAAATATCGCCCAGATCATAAGCATTTGGAAATGGCGATGCACTGGCATTGCTGCTGTTGAGAACAACAACCGGGGGCATCGGTCCGGCTGTTGAAAAACTCGACAGATTGCCTTCGGCAACATACGAAGCTTGTGAGGTAAGAACACCCCAGCCGCCGGCGGCGTCATACGTCGTCAACGGCTTCAGGTAATTAGCGACGTTAAATTGGTCTTGGGTGGAAGTTCCGTTGGCAGTCGTCGTTACGCCATATCCACCAAACTCGACATTGTTGCCGACCAGTTGGACATCGCCCGTGGAAGTATTAACCCACAGGGTCATGCTGCCGGAGGCAGGCGCCGTGAATCCGCCGGCGAACGCGGCGCCGGTGGAAAGCAGGCATCCCGCGGCCAGTGAAGCCACAAATGGAAGTTTACGTGACCGTGACATAATGGTCCCCTTTCGGTAAGAAGTACACTAAACTAAACTGACACTCACACTACAAGGCGCTTTTGGTATCTTCTGAACTCCGGCGGTGGGCAGCGCCACAAGGCCCACCGCCGGGGTTTTATCCCTTTTCTTTCAGGCGTGTTTGCGACGCCGCCGGGCCAGCAGGCCCAGTCCGCCCACGGCCAGCAGGGCCAGCGTGGCGGGTTCGGGTGTCGAGGCGGTTGTCGCCGCCGGGGCAAGGAGAGACTTGCCGAAGTTGACTTTCAAGAGTCCAAAGTCCGACAGGTTCACCTTTCCATCGTAGTTGAAATCACCCTGATTCCACTGCGCCCCGGAGGTCATGCCAAAATGACTCTTGAGAACGCCGAAATCAGCCAGGGTAACCTTGCCGGCCAACGTGGCGTCGCCGGGCAGGGTGACCATGATCTTTTCCACGCCGGCGCCATTGTCGGAATAACCGACGGTCAGCCCCGCGGCCTGGGCCGTCGTGGCGTTGATGACCCCGATCGTGGCCGAGGTCCCGTTCCACGCGCCGGCGGCATAGCCGGCCAGCAATTCGCTGCGAACGGTGGCGTTGGGACTCGGATTGGAGCCGTAGTTGATGGTTATGCCATTGCCGGCGGCCTGGTTGAGAAGGTTCACACTGGCGCCGGGACTTATGGTCAGGGCGGAAGTGCTCAGTGTGCCGCCCGTCGTGACGGTGTCATAAGTGATGCCGTTGTTGCTCTGGTTGTAGGCAAACAGGGTGTTCAAATTGGCGGCCGCATCCAGTTGCAACTTGCCGGAGGTTACCGTGGTCCCACCGTTGACCGCGTTGGTGGTGGTCAGTTCCAGCGTGCCACCGGCGTTGTCCGCGTTCACGTTCAGGCCACCCGTAGAACCCGAAGCCCCGGTAATGCCGGTGGTGGCGGTATAGGTATCGGCAGTGCCGCCCCCACTCAAGGTTCCGGTACCCGTGAGCATCACGTCCTCGCCTTCGGTGTTGATGGTGGCGTTGCCGCTGCCGGCGACCACCATGGAGATGCCGGGAGAAACCCACGGGCCGAGATTGCCCGAGCTGCTCGGACTCCGCAGCGCATTGGTCGCATCCGTAAAGGTGGTATCCACGGCCAGGGTGCCGCCGTTGTTGAAGAGAATCTCACCACCCTGGTCCGGGGAGTTATCACCGATATGGTCTCTGGCCGTAAAGGTTCCGCCGGAATCGATCTGCAAAACGCTGGTTTGCGCCGTCGGGGCGGCGTTGACGGGCTGACTTAAGGAGTTTGTGGGAACGGCACTGCGGAGATTCAGGCCGTATTTTTCCACACCCACGTTGGCGCCGCTGGCGATCTCCAGCGTGGACCCTTCGGTAATCGCAAATCCGTGCGCGCCGAGCGTGCCATTTTCAATGGTGACATGGCCGCCATCCAGGATACCGCTGGCGCCGGTGGTGGGATTGTTATAGGTATAGCCATTGGCGGTCACGTGCAGCACGTGGAGAAGCTGGGTATTGCCGCCGAGGTTCCAGACCACTTGCGACGCTCCGCCGGTGCCCGGGTTGGTAAAGGTGGATATGACCATCTTATCGTTGCCGGGGCCACCGCTGGTGCCCGACGGCAGGGTTACGCCGCTGGCGAAGTTCACGTCCAAGGTGGAATCGGCGGAACTTATATAGGACCAGCCGCTCTTGGGCGTCTCAAAGCCATTGGCCTGGTTAGCATTGAAATTAAGGGTATTGACCTGTGAGGCGCTGTTGCCATCGCTCAGGAAGGCCATCTGCACGTCGGAATTGCCGGCCACGCCGGTAACCCCGGTGATGGCCGTGTTGAGGTTCACGGTGGCGCCGCCGGTGAGAGTCAACGTGTTGACGTTGCCGGGGCCACTGGTCGGGCCGGGGTTGAAACTATTCACTGTAAGCGGACCGGCCATGGTGAAGGTGCTGGGGCCGCTCCATTCCAAGGCGCCCGGACCAAAGGTCACGCCATTGTTGGAGCCGCTGTTGGCCGAACCGGTATCGTTGCCGGTGATGGTAAAGGCGTTGTTGAAGGTTCCGCCACCGGTCAGAATCACCTGGCCCGCGTTCGTGGGAGTCATGAGGAAGCCGTGACCATTAGAAAATGTATCAACAGTGAATTGGTAGTTTGTAAGGGATTGCCCGACAGTAATGGGAACCGCCCAACCTTGGGCGTTGAGCGTCAACTGAAAGCCGGACGGGACGGTGGAGGGAAGAGTGAACTCCCCGGCGGTCGGGCCGCCG
>JAJZKJ010000451.1 GCA_021804195.1 Acidobacteriota bacterium | reverse complement strand
GTGGTCCAGGCACAAGGAATTAAAATATTTCCTGAAATCGCGCGGGCGCGCATGCCAGCGCGGGCTGAGGGAAATCCGGGGCAACGCGTAATCGTCTTCGTCGCCCCACAGCACCCCGCCGTGGCAGCTCAGGCACGAGACATATCCCGCGGCCTGTATGGCCCGCCGTTCCGTCTCCCGGCAATCCCCGGGAGAGCCAAAAGGATAGGCAAAATCCAGGCTGGGCGAGCGCAGATGCCAGCGCAGCATGGCCAGCGACTGCTCCAGTTCCTGGCGCAGCTCGTTTGGATTCAGCCGCGGCAGCCGCGGATGGCTCACCGTGTGCGAGCCCACGGCAAAACCCGCCTGCTCCAGGCATTGCGCCTGCTGCCAGCTCATCATGCGCGGCGGCCGCGGCATGCGGTCCCAGGGCCAGCGCGGTTCGCGGCCCAGGGCGCCGGTCACGACAAAAAAAGTCGCCGGTAATCCCTGTTGCAGCAGGATGGGCGCCGCGACTTCGGCATTATCGGCATAACCGTCGTCGAAAGTAATGGCCAGCAACGGACGTTCGGGCCGGCCGCGCGCGCCTCGCGCTCGCCAGCGGCGCAGTTCGGGCAGTGCCATAACCTCGAAGGCATCATTCCAATAGCGGCACATTTCCCGAAAAGCTTCAACCGGATAAGTCAATTCATCATGCCAGGCGTTGGATACCCGGTGCAGGGCCACAATGCAGGCCAGAGGATCAGAGCCAATGGCCGAACTCTGGAATGGCGAAGTAAAAAAAGCGGTCCCTCCTCGAAAGCAGGTTTGAAATCGGCGCGCGGCGCGCCGCATCATCTCAGGCGCGGATTTCATGCCGCCGCCTTCTGTCGGGCCGCGCGCTGGGCCAGCACATAGCCTAGGTGCGATTCCGGCTGCGCATGATGGATGATGTCAAAGCCCAGCTCGCGCAGCCGGTTCAGCAATGCGGCGGCGGGCCGCGCTTCGGGCGCGCGCTCGTGGTATTCGAGCGCCAGGCGCTCCACCTTCCCCCAGACCGTATTTTCCGCCCACAAAAGTCCGTATTCTTCGCCCTCGATATCAAGCTTCAGCAAGCCCACGCGCGGAATTTCCGCCAGCACCTGTTCCAGCCGCAGGCACGGGACCCGCAGTCCCGCCGCCCCGTCCGCCGCGCCGGGCATTAAGCGGGCGTCGGTGGCGCGGGCATCCTGAAATAACCGCGCCGGTCCCGGACGCGCGCTGACCGCGGCTTCCAGAACGCGCGCCGCTTCCAGGCCGTTGCGCCGCAGGTTGCGGCGCAGCACGGCCGCGCACGCGGGGTTCGGTTCCACGGCCAATAAACGCTCGCCCGCGCCCCAGCGCCGCGCGGCATGCACGGCGAATGCGCCGATGTTGGCGCCCAGGTCCACAATCCAGCTTCCGGCCTCGATGGACGCGGAAGTAAAATGCCGGTCATAAACTCCCCGCCAATAGATCTCGCCGATCTGCCACAGCGCCGCATCGCCGGGCAGAAACTCGATTTCCGGTCCGTTCCGCAGTTGGATTGCGGTTAAATCGCGATGAAAAATTTTGTGCAGCAGAATATGCTGCCAGTTGCGCGCGTGGCGCACGTACCAGAATCCAGCCTGGATTTGATAGCGCCAGTCATGCCGGCTGGCGGTGGCGAGCGAAGGAGGAGTCCCGGCCGCGCTCTGTTCCGTGGCGCAGGCAGAAGTGGCCGGCTGGTTTTGATGGGCTTCATCCGTCTTTCGTCCGGAATGGCCGCGGCTGCGGTATTTCCATTGCCGGCAGATACTGACCAGCCGGCTGTTGCGGCCCCGCTGATACCAGGCGCCGCGGCGGGTGCGGGCGGTTTCCCATGCCAGGGCCTGGCGGGATTGGCGCGTCCAGCGGGATTTATACGCCTCATCGCCGCGCAAAAAGTCGAATTCCCGCTCCTGCCGGCGCATGCAGTCTTCCAGCACATGGCTGAGCAGCACGGTGCCGGGACTGAAGCCGGCGGCGGAGGGATCAAAGCCGCTTTGAAAATATAAAAATCTGTCCGCGCGGGCAAAGCCATACAGCGCGGCCAGCGGCTGGCCCCCCGCTTCCAGCCAGTACAGCCGCGGCTGGGTGCGCGCGGCCAGCGCCTGCAAAAGCCGCTGATGAAATTCCCGGACTTCGGCCCGGGCAAAGATTCCGGCATCCTGTTTTTGTTCCCGCCGGCCCTGATGCAGGCGCATAAGAGTGGGCATTTCCCGGGCTACCGCCGGCGCGCCTTCGGCACAATGGCAGGTCAGGCCCGGCAGGGCATGTTCCATGCGCCGGCGCCGCCGCCGCACTTCCGAACGGAAATTGGGGCTGCGCGCCGCCAACAGGGCATCGAGGCTGGATGGCAGCGGCAAAAAGGGCAGCTCCAGACCGGTCCTTACGGTGGCCGTTGGGGCGGAACTGTTGAATATCTGCGCCAGAATTCCGGCAGGCTGTATGGATTGCAATCGCATCCAATCCCACCCACGCCGGCGCATGGCGGCTTGATATAAAGCCCGCGCCGTCGCCAGATCGGCCGCGGGATGCAATAAGATGTCGAGTTCGTCACCGCCGCTGTCTTCCGCCAGCCATTGCAGACAGCGCAAACCGCGGCGCCAGCGCCGCGCCAGCGGCCAGAGCGCGCGCAGCCGGCCCTGGGCATCGCGCGCGGTCCAGACCCAGGGCTGCAAATTGCGGGCATGGGATTCCAGCCAGGCGAGCTGCCATCCGGCATCCAGAAACGGATGACGCGGCGCGGCGAGCCGCGCCAGCTCATCCCATTCCTCCCGCAGGCAGGCCAGTTCCGCGCGGCGCCGAAGAAGCTCCAGCACGAGCGGCGGCTGCTCGGATCGTGCGGCGAATCCATCTT
>JAJZKJ010000450.1 GCA_021804195.1 Acidobacteriota bacterium | reverse complement strand
TGGAGGAATCGTACCACAGGCGGGAAATGCCCGGCGGGCTGAACTCCCATAGGCGCACGCCATCAAAATCGCAGCAATAGCAACCGTTGGCGCCGGAAAAACACTGACCGTTGGTATACGCGCAGACGGCGGAGTCGAATACCTGGAACGTGCCGTCCCAGACGCAATCGCCGGCGAGGGCCGGGGCGCAGTCCGGGCAGGCGGAAAAATATGTATCGGTATAGTTATATATGGCTATACTGCTAGGGTTGTTGGCGCAGGGGTTGGCGCCCCCAGAGCCGCCGCAGCAGCAGGCGGTTCCGGCGGCGTCGAGAAGAGCCGCCCCGCCGGCGCTTAAACGGAGGCGCCCGTCCGCGCCGAGTTCAAGATATGGGCCGGACATCAATATCCCCCTGCCCTTCGGGAAAGGTTCACGCGCAGGCGGTGGTGGCCGGCACTTCGCCGGCATCCCAGAGCCGCAGCGCGGCGGTGGAGTCAAAGAACGCCAGGCCAAAGGCGGGCGATGCGTTCTGCGGCAACATGGAGCCATTGGGGCGCGGGCGAGTCAGCGCCACGCCGGCGCCCAGGGTTGCAGCGCCTTCAAGCGATTGGACCGTATACGTCCAACTGGCCGGGGACGAAGCGGTTCCATCGGCGCCGCCATCCTTGCTTACCCGCACGGGGAAAATGATCGGCCCGGCCGCCTGCACAAGCAGGATGGCCCGCGGCGTGGTTTCGCCGGTGAATCCCACGTGCAGACCGGTTTGGAAGCAAGGAACGGCCAGGCAATGGCCGCCGCCGAGAGAGTCCTCGGCCAGGTTCAGAATCAGGGCGTTGTTGTTGCCGCTGTCGGTCAACCCCTCGGGCATGGACAAATCCGCGGCGGGCGCGGCGGCGCAGTTGGGAGAGAAAATGTGACCGGCGTATTTTCCGCCGCCGGCCTCCCGGGCGGTGATCCGCACGACGCACATACGCGGCCCGGCCGCGGCGCGGCGCGGGACAATGCCCGCCCCGGCGCCGGGAAGGCGGGTAAGGTTGAGCGTTTCCCCGGCAAGCAAAGCCGCATCGGTGTTGACCTGCCGCACCAGGCGGTTGACCTGGGCGGCGATCCGCCGGTAAGGCTCATCGCGGGCGAACCATTCGGGCAGGGGCGTTTGCGGCATGGTTGAGGACTTTCTTATTTGATATTGGGAAAGGCGGCGTTGAAATCGGTCTGGCCGAACACCAGAAACCTTCCCCAGCCGTTGCCGCTCATGACGGAGCCGTCGGTAACGATGGCGCCGGCCACGCCCGGAGGAATGGTTCCATCGACATTTTTGAATACCGCGTATTGGTCCCAGGTTTGCGGATTGTAGGAAAAGCTGTAGGTGTTGCGGTACCAGACACCATCCTGCGTGCCGCCGGTGATGGGCAGGCACAGCCAGGTTCGCGGCGGATAATTCCGCCAGGCGACGGAATTGACCAGGCCGGCATAGGAAAGCGTAAGCGTTTCGGGATCGGCGGTTTCCAGGAAATGAAACGAAAGCGTGGCGGTCAAAATCAGGCGGTGCAGATCGGCCACCTCGCTCTGCGCGTTGCCGCCGGCCGGCGTGTAGGTAACGGTGGCGAGATTGTCGGCGGCGTCATAATGGCCCAGAACCTGCGTCAGACCGCCGTTGAAGCTCTTGAGATAGTTGCCGGGATACTGGTCCCACTGATATTCGCAGAACACGTCGAAACAGTCGAAGCCCTGGCAGACGGCGCGGACGTGGCGCACAACGGCGTCGGGGCGATCCGGGTGCGGAACACCGATGCCGGGAATGGCCAGGCCGGTGGTGGAATCCACCGCGGCCACGGCCATGATGGGACGGAGCGTGGGCGAGTATTCCGACAGGCCGGTGATCTGAAATTTCCGGATAATCCGATAACCGGTGGCGGTCCACTGCACCGGCTCGGCCAGGAGCAGGTCTTCCTTGATGCGGATGGGCATAACGGGGCTATAGGCGGCGCGCCGCGGCGATAACCACGGATGGACGCATGTGAACGGGGTTCCCAATGCGTAACTTGGGCGGAAAGAGGCGCTGCCATACAATAAGCAAATGTGAGCGCCCGTAGCTCAATTGGATAGAGCATCCGCCTTCTAAGCGGAATGTTCCGGGTTCGAGTCCCGGCGGGCGCGTTTTGGCCAAGTGCTCTGTCACAAGGACCAAAATAGAGCCGGTGAATTTTAGGAAGTTGACAACCAAGCAGTTGGATGGCTTCCTCGGCGTGCCTGAGCATGTCCTTGAGGCTTACCTGGTCGTCACGCACGCTCATACTGTACCTCCGCCAAACCTAACACTTCATCACGGAAGTACGGGTTCAAGCCTTTGATCGTGTGCATCTCGGCACGGCGGCCCAGAATACGGCTTAGCTCGATTTCGATTCCCGCCAGGGCGATCAGCCCCACCCCCGCGCCCGGCTCAAAGTCCACCAGCACATCCACATCGCTTGCGGCGGAGAAATCGTCCCGCAGCACCGAACCAAAGAAAGCCAGACGGCGGATGTGATGGCGGTGGCACAACTCTTCGACTTTTGCTTTCGGCACTTGAATCCTGACGCCCATCATACGCGCCTCCGTAAACACCCCGGCGTTGGAAGCTCGTCCAACTGTCCCACCACCGGGGCACATTTTACAACACACACTTTTCCCTGTAAAATCAAGCAATTGCTGACCTGTTCTACTTATTGAGGCGCATGGCCCGCACCGGCGCCAGGCGTCGGTATGGCGTGGCTCATGAAGCGAGATGGTATGGCGTTACAACCGGAACAGCGCCGGGGCGCAAAGACGGTCTTTCGCGATGTGGATCCGAAAGTTGATCCGGCCCATGCGCCGCTGACGCAGGAGCAGCTTGTGGCGTTGGGCGAGGCGCGGCTG
>JAJZKJ010000449.1 GCA_021804195.1 Acidobacteriota bacterium | reverse complement strand
GAAGGTCTACCCGA
Organism: Acidobacteriota bacterium; assembly: GCA_021804195.1. Next base: position 2,861 of record JAJZKJ010000449.1, on the reverse strand, counting down.
ACACGACCCCGTACGATGGCTGGATCTGCAAGGCCAGCTGCGGCAAACCGGCCAGGACGAAATATCTCAGATCTGGATCGTGCGCGAATTCCAGGATCCGCTGCCGCTCGAGCGTAAAAAATTTTCCAGCCGTCCGCGCCAGCCCGGTTTATGGGTGCAATTGCAAAATCAGCTTGGCGAACGCTCGGAAGCGCTGCTGGCGAACGATCTGTTATCTTGCACGCGGTTTGGCTTTTTGCTGCTCGCGCCGGGCGGGCTGGCTCGTTTTTACGTGCCGCGTTCGGCGTTATTGAACCTGGCGGTCCTGGGCGTCATCGGCGCTCCCAAGCCCGGCAAAGCCACGCTTGCGGCGTCGCAGATCCGGTTGTTTCCAGCCGAACCCGGAGAAAATGAAGTTCTATGAAATTGAACGACCTGGCCCAGGCACTCGAAGGCGATTGCGATCAGCCGGATTTTGAGGTAACCGGGATTCAAAGCCTGGAACATGCCGGCCCGGGTGATCTTTCCTTTGCCCTCGGCCTGGATTATCTGGAAGCCGTAACAAACAGCCGCGCCGGTGCTTTGCTGCTCCCGCGCGACTTCCCTGCCCTGGACCGGCCAACCATTCGCTGTGCCCAGCCCGCGCTGGCCATGGCGAGGGCCGTCGAGCTGCTGCGCCCGCCTTACCGCCCCGCTCCCGGCATTCATCCCACGGCCAGCATTGACCCTGGCGCCCGGATCGGGCCGCAGGCCAGCATTGGCGCCTATGCCGTCATCGGCCCAGGTTGCCGGCTCGGCGCCCGGGCCGTGATTCATCCTCACGCTGTGCTGTATCCCGATGTCTGGGCCGGAGACGATCTTCTCGTCCATGCCCATGTTGTCATCCGCGAAGGCACGCGGCTCGGTGACGGCGTCATCCTACAGCCCGGCGCCGTCGTCGGCGGCGATGGCTTTGGCTTTACTCCCGATGGCGACCGGCATGGAAAAATTCCCCAGGTCGGGCGCGTGGTGATCGGCAGCCGGGTGGAAATTCAGGCCAATGCCTGCATTGACCGCGCATCGCTGGCCGAAACCACCATTGGCGACGGCTGTAAAATTGACAATCTCGTACACGTCGGCCACAACAGCCGGCTGGGTGAAAATGTCTTGCTCTGCGCCCAGACCGGGCTGGCCGGATCCACGCGCATTGAGGAAAACTGTACCCTCGCCGGTCAGGTTGGCGTGGCAGGACATTGCACCATCGGCGCCCGCGCCATCATCACCGCCCAGAGTGGCACCCACGGCGATCTGCCGGGCGGCAAAATGTATAGCGGCAGCCCTGCCTTCGAACATGGAAAATGGCTGCGGGTCATGGCCCTTCTACCGCGGTTGCCGGAAATTTACCAGGCCTGGCGAAAGAGCGGAAATAAATAATCTTGAATGCGTGAACGGTCGAGTGGCTCTATACGGATATGGCTTCTCGAATATAAAAAACAGGCCACACCGCAAAGCAATTCCGCCGCCATCATATGGCGGTGGGTTCGTTCAAGCTGCTGGCAATGACATCTTTTACCTGCTCGGCTAACGGCGAAAGATCCTCGGCGGGACGCGCGGGAATCGGAGGGTGAATCGTCATTCGCACCCTCCCGGGATGTAGCCGCCAACTTTTGCGGGCCAGGCAATCCCGCGTGCCTTGAATCGTGACCGGTATGATCATGGCCTCGGCCTGCGCGGCAATCTGAAACACTCCCATGCGAAACGGAAGCAGCGTCCCATCCGCTGACCTTGTTCCTTCCGGAAAAACCAGCAGGGGACGGCCCTGGCGCACCTGCTCCGCGGCACGCTGCACGCTCTGCCGGGCCTGTTCGCGGTCTTCGCGGTTTACGGGAACGAAATCGCCCCGCCGCATCACCCAGCCCAGGAAGGGCACACGGAATAAGTCCTGTTTCGCCAGAAAGGAAACCGGTCCGGGCAGGGCCAGCAGCAGCGCGGGAGGGTCGAGAAAGCTTTGATGGTTGGCCATGTAAACCACGCGGCCATGCCGCGGCAGCGCTTCCTTGCCCGCAAATTCCAGCTTGATGCCCGCCAGCCGGAACAAACAACCAACTCCCACCCTGGCTTCGGCGTAAAGCCAGGTTAAACCATAAGGCGTTACAAGCACCGGCAGGCTGATCAGGCCCGCGATGGCGATATAGAGCCAGGTGAGAATCAGCAGTAATACAAAGCGTGGCATGCGGGAGCGGGCATGTGGATGACGCTCAGAGATAAGCATCGCATAACAGCGTTGAAACCCGCTCGGCCGGTGGCGCCGTTATGCCTCCGCCCGGAAAAAAAATCCTTCGGCAATCAGCCGCGCCGGGCCTTCCAGCCGCACTTCCACGGCATCGCCGGCCGGATCCCAACTCACGCTCTGCGTGCCTCCGGGGCTGGTCACCAGCACGGGCGAGCTGACCCGCCCGCGCGCCAGCGCCGCCACCGCGGCGGCTGAACTGCCGGTGCCGCTGGAACGGGTTTCTCCCACGCCGCGTTCAAAAATCCTGATTTCAATCGCCTGCGGCCCGGTCACGCGGTAATATTCCACGTTCACTCCCTGGGGAAAAATGCCCGTGGCCTGAAACGCGGCGGCGCGCGCCTGCCAATCCACGGGAAATTCCGTCACCTCGACACAGGCATGGGGGTTTCCCAGTGAAACCGCCGTCATGATGCCGCCCAGTTGCGGGACTGCGCGCTCGATCACGCGGTCTGAGGAATCATTCATGGGAATTCGTTCGGGCCGAAACTCGGGCTGGCCCAATCGGCTTTCCAGCCGCCAGAGGCCGTCTCCCGTATCCGCCCGCGTCACCCGCGTCCATTTGGGTCCGCAGGCGGTCACGATCAGCCCTTCGCAAAATTGATAATGCCGG
>JAJZKJ010000448.1 GCA_021804195.1 Acidobacteriota bacterium | reverse complement strand
TTGCGGAGGCACCGGTCAATATGAAAAAAAGATTGGATTATCTTCATCGGCGATTTGGCCATCGGCTACAGCCGCGGCGTGCTTCGCGGCATGGCCCAAGCCATTGAATCGCAGCCTTATTTGCAGCAATATGCGGTATACCACGTGGATGTTAACGAATTACCGCAGCTCGATGCCGATGATGTTGCCGGGGCATTAATCGGCGGCTTAAGCGACCGCCCCCACATCGTTAAGCGCCTGGCCCAATGGAATGTCCCAATGGTGGATGTTGCCGGCGATCAGACGCTGCCATGGCTGCCCTGGTGCGTGCGGGTGGATGATGATGCCATCGGCAAGGCGGCGGCGGCCCACCTGCTGAATCGCGGCTTTCGCAACTTCGGCTACCTTGGCCACGACCGGCATCTGGCGATGGCCCGCCGGCAGGAAAGCTTCGTAGCCGCGGTGGAAGCAGCCGATTACCGCGTGCGATGTTTTAAAGGCTCTACCGATCGCGTGGGCCGCCGGTGGTGGCCGCCGGGCATGTATAAATGGATCCAGCGGGTTGAAAAGCCGGCGGCGGTTTTCTGTTGTAACGACTTGCGCGCAAGCTCACTGCTTGTGGCCTTGCGGCGTACGGGCCTTCGCGTGCCGGAAGATATCGCAGTATTGGGCGTTGACGATGATGACATGTTTGCCACGCTGCAGCATCCATTTCTTTCGACGGTGCCGATTCCAACTGACGTCATAGCGGCAAAGGCGATGGAAATGGTCGTGGAGTTGGCGCGAGGCAAAACGCCTTTGCAAAAGCTGGTGCTGGTGCCGCCGCAACCGGTTATTACGCGTACATCCACCGATATCATGGCGGTGGATGATGAGCTTGTCCGCGAAGCGCTTGCGTATATCAAAACGCACTTTTCGGAGGGTGTCAGCATTAAACGCATGGTTGCGGAGTTGGCGGTCTCGCGGCCTACATTGGAAAAACGCTTTGGCGCGGCGCTGGGCCGCTCGCCCGCGAGCGAAATCCGGCGGTTGCAACTGGAGCAAACCAAATCGCTGCTGGCAACTACCGAACTGCCCATGCCGCGGGTGGCTATGCGTGTGGGCTTTTCGTCGGCACAGCAGTTGAGCGTTTCGTTCAAGCGCTTCGTGGGCATGGCGCCGATGGAATACCGCAAGGCCTACTCTCTGCGGCGGCAGCGCGATCTGCATGTGTAACAGCCGGCGCTGCACAGCGTGCACTCCTGGTAATATGCAAAAATACAGCGGCCCGAAGCTTGGGATTTGCGACGGTGAACGATAGCCTCGGGCCGCTGCTTTACTTAACTGACTGCATTATCAAGCTTGTGCAAGCCTTTTGAAATGGGGCTTTACCTAGAAATGACATAGGCGAGGGGCGCATTTGTTGGTAGGGGTTTTACCTAAGTTTCGCGCGAAGGTACGTCTGCGAACGGTTGGTGTCGGCGTTTTGAGGCGTCGCAGCGCGCTATCGCTTGCCGGTTCGAGCCACGCGGCTTAACCGCGTGGCTCGTTTTGCGGAATCTCCGTATGGATTTACGCCGATTCGCTTAGCGGTTCGGTGCTTTTGGCGCCATCCAGCCAGACGGCATCGGGCGGACGAGGAGCCGCGAGCAATTCTTCGGCAAAGGCCCGAGCCGAGCGTGGCACCGCACCAAAGCCATAGGCCTGTATGTCGCCGCGCAGGCCCTTGCACAGTTGGCCGCACACGCCGGTGAGGCCCAATGCGGCCGCACCGCGACGGGTGATGAGTTCGATGAGCATGACGGGGTCGAGCGAGGAATCGCGCTTAAAAAGCCAGGCGGCCTCATGAAGCACGGATATATCGGGACTGCTGGCGAGCGAATCGGTTGCGAGACACACGTTGATGCCGCGGGCCAGCATATCGCGCCAGCGATGCGGCGCTACGGCATCGTGACCAAAATAATGCCGCGTGCGCGGGCAGTACGCCACCGAGGCCCGGCCGGCGGCGAGAATGTCGAGTTCGGCATTGTCGGCATAATTAACATGGGCGAGCACCACCGGCACGCGCGCCCGAAGCAGGCCGTGCGCTGCCGCCCAGCGAACGGGGCCGCCGTCAAAGCGCGGCACGGCATCATCGAGCAGGTTTAGGGTTTTCATGACCTGCCAGCGGCGGCCAAGCGGGCCGGATGCATCGCGTAAAAAATCTGCTTCGGCAGCAAGTTCGGCAAGGTGCATGGTCAGAGGAAGCATGGCTTTGTTTGCAGCGGCGACAATGCGCTCAAGCGCCGGCCCCTCAACCGAGTACGGCGCATGGGGTGAAAGGCCGATTTGCAGTAGTGAGTTGCGCTTATGCCGCCGCGCCGCCGCCGTACCCATGGCGGCGGCCAAACGGTCGGTTAATAAATGGCGCGATCGGCCGAGTGCTGTTATTTCGCCAAAGGTGACGGTTCGCGGACCGCCGTGACGCGAGGCCGCCCGCACCAGCGCATGATGCCGACAAATATCACCAATACACGTAACGCCGGCGGCAAGGCTGTCGCGGCGGCCGCGGATGACGGCCTGGGTAATAACGGCCTGGGCAGACTGCGCATCCGGGTAGGCGGCCATCAGCTCTACCACCCACTGCGGAAATGCCAGCCGCCGCCGGGTGAGCGTTCCGGCAAGGTAGCCCAATTCAAGATGGGTATGGGCGTTGACAAAGCCGGGCATGAGCACGCAGGAACCATCATTTTTGATGGTTGCCCGCGGATACCGCCGCCGGAGCGTTGCGGCTGAACCAACATCGGCAATAACGCCGCCTGCGGAAGTGTGCGCAATGGCCAAGCCGCCGCCCCTAAGCCAATGGCCGTTACCGGTATAAACAGCGCCGGCCTGCAAAAGCGTGACACGCGAACGTTGCAATGTGCTGGCTTGGCCCATG
>JAJZKJ010000447.1 GCA_021804195.1 Acidobacteriota bacterium | reverse complement strand
CATCGCGGTGGTGCGATTGGAGTCGGTATCCAGCTTACCGACCTTGACCCGGCCGGCGTATTCGTCCGCGAGTTCTTCGATCGTGGGCGCCAACATACGGCAGGGGCCGCACCATTCGGCCCAGAAATCGACCAGGACAGGTTGATTGTGCTGGATAACCTCCTGTTGAAAATTGGCATCGCTCACTTGCACCACGTTCTTACCAGCCATGAATTTCTCCTGTAGCTGTCGGTTTTTCCCCATTCGGGATGCGGTTACAACCCATATAATCGTAGCCGGTCCGGACCGTGTGTCAACCGCGCCGGCGCGGTCTTTCCGTCATTGTCGGTTTGCCTTGTGGGGGCGCCCTCAGGCTGGCCGAACCGCGGAGTTGACGAATCTGACTGGGGCCATAATAGTGGCATGCATGGGGGAATCTTCGGAAAATGGCCCAGGCACACCGCCACGGCCATCTCCGCCGCCGCATTGGGCGGTCGGGAGGGTAACGGCTGTCGGCTTTCTGAGCTGGGCGCTCGATGCCTTCGACTTTTTTCTGGTCGTGCTGTGTCTTACCAACATCGCCCGTACTTTGCACAGCTCAGACGTTGAGATCGCCGCCACCATCACGCTGACGTTGGCTTTTCGCCCGGTCGGCGCGGCCATCTTTGGATACCTAGCCGACCGGTACGGCCGTCGTCGTCCGATGATGCTCAACCTGGTGTTCTATTCGCTAATGGAGGTTCTGTCCGGTCTGGCCCCGAATTATTTGTGCTTTCTGGTGCTGCGAGGACTGTTTGGAATTGGCATGGGCGGACTATGGGGTCCAGACGCCGCCCTGACGATGGAAAGCGCCCCGTTGCGGCTGCGGGGTAACGTGGGCCATTGGCGTGGCCACGGTAGAAAGCCGCCACCACGGGAGAAGCAGAAAAACAATGCGGTATGACGGTGGGATTTACGTATGCGCCAGCCATGGAAAAAGAAAAATGTGCCTCCGCCTGCCATAGCATACTGTAGCCGGTCTCACCGTAGGGCAGCACCACCACATTCGCTCCGCGCGGCAGATAGCGGGCGGTGGCGCCGGTGGTGAAAAAACGCGGATTAGGAGGCTTGTAGGTCCAATAGCCCGCCGAAATATTAGGCAGCAGAAAGACCACGCTTAAACCAGTCAACACGGGCCTCCAGAACCGTCGCACCTTCGATTCGGCCAGCCACCACGCCGCACTCACCGCCGCGGCCAGCCACAGGTATACCACCAGCCGCAACGGCTGGACCAAGTCAAAAAGCGGCATATGGGCGGGGAGATACCAGGGCAACACGATAAAAGTGGCGTGGCGGAGAGTTTGCAGCTGCGGCCCCAGACTCAAGAGTGCCGTCGTCGCCAGCGACAAAATGAGAAACCGCCCCCTCGGTTTTGCTGAAAATTCCCGGATAAATAACGCAAGTATTATTATCAGCGGAGCACCCAGATATGCCCCCAGTTCCCATCGCCAGGGAGCGTTGAAATGCAGTGTCAAGGGGGCGGCCCATGACCCGCCAAACCAGGTGGTCACGGTGGGGATAAAAAAGTTCAGGGGATCCGCCGAGCAGACCCCTGGTGTGGCTAACAGGCCTTGCGCGTAATTAACGCAAAATACATAATAGAAGCAGGGCAACAGAACCACACCGGCAATCGTCAGACCGGCCAGCGTTTCCAAGAACAATGACCAACGGCCGCCGCGCGGTGACCCATGACCGGTGACCAGTGACCCCAGTGACCAGAGATAAGGCCTTCCTTTGGTTCGGGTCCCTGGCCTTCGGTCGCTGCTCGCTGCATCTGGTTTCTGCAAAAGAGCGGCGAACAAGGTTGCCAGCAGCCCCAGGGGAACGACCGAAGCCAGGATTTCTGTGGACACCCCGAACTGAAATATCGCCAGCAACGCCAGCAGCCCCACATACCACCGGCGCGATAATCGGCCATCGCGCCGCAGTAGATAAATCCAGACCGCCAGCGGCAAGGCTAAAGTCATAAACAGATTCATGTGGAGCTGGAGATGGGCGAATTCATAGGTGGAAAATCCAAAAATCCATCCGCCAAATAAGGACGACCAAAACTGCCCCGTGACATGGCGGCACAGCAGGTATGCCGCCCATGCCCCCAGCACGGGCGAAAGTAGCGCGATCAGGTTATAGCTGACTATCGGCCCGAAAAAGTGCGTCACCGGCGCCAGCAGCAAGGCCAGACTCGGGATGGAGGGTATCCATAAAAGATTCTGCCCCACCGGCGTCCAGATAAAGTGGGTGTAGAACGGATTTAGGCCATGCCCGATCGCCCAGGGCCACCAGACCAGGCTCCATAGGAAAATGCTCGGATCTGCCGCAGCCGAGTTGGCGATCAATATGTGGCGAACATCAAACCTGATTGGCAGCAATAGTTCGATGGCCGCTGCCGCCAGATAAATAACCAGAGCGCTGAGGGAGGGGAGAAGTCTTTGGTTATGGGTTCCTGGTTTCTGTTTGGCTATCGCACCGGCCACGGCGGGTGGGACCCCGGTGACATGCTCCTTCGCGATCCAGGATTTCGCCGCCCTTGGCTCAACCTCGCCGCCTGCGGTATGGTCGCGCTGCGGCACCGACTCGATGGCTCCACCTCCCACCCTCCGCCTTCCGCCTGCACGGCTTTCCCATGCCGCCGTGACCCCGCAGCCGTCCCCTGCCGCCTTCCTCTTTTCGCCTTCACCCCTTCGGCTCCATGGTCCCAGCCCGTTTGACACCCGCCAAGTCGAAAAGAGGTTAAAAGCCAGCGCCCCAAGCCATAACGCCAAAAAAAAGGTCGTCGCCGCTACGCAGGCCGCTTCGGCCAGGTAGTGCGGTCCTAGAACTGCGGCCAAAATACCATGCGGCGCCCCAACGCCTGCAGGCAACCG
>JAJZKJ010000446.1 GCA_021804195.1 Acidobacteriota bacterium | reverse complement strand
AATTCCACCACCTCCAGGTTGAAGCGGCTTTTCATTTTCTCCAGCATCACCCGCAGGTGCAGATCACCCAGGCCGTGGATAATCAGCTCATGCGTTTGCGGATCGTGCGATACGCAAAATGTGGGATCTTCCTCGGTAAGCTTGTGCAGCGCGGATGAAATTTTCACTTCATCGCCGCGCGACTTGGGCGCCACCGCCATCGAAAACATGGGCGTGGGATAACGCGGCGGAATCGGGTGTATATCTTCATCGACCGCGGGAGCATGAATAATCTGGTCGACACGCATATCTTCGAGTTTGGCCACGGCCACAATGTCGCCGGCGTACGCCACCGGAGTTTCCGGGTGCTCGCGACCTTCCACCTTCAGAATGTGGCCGGCCCGATGCGACTTCTTCTCGGCGCCGTAGACAAAAGCCGTGGTGGGATCGAGTTTCCCCCGCACGATGCGCAACATGCACAATTTGCCTACATAGGGATCGCTGGTCACCTTGAACACGTGCGCCAGCAGGGGCGCCTCGGCGTCGGCGAAGAATTCCACCACCGGCCGGCTTTCACCGGTGTCCGAGCCTCGGCCCTTATAAAACCGTTTGGGGCGCCCCGTCGCGGGCGAGGGAATATCGGTGGCGAGTATGTGCAAGAGATCGTCCACGCCGGCCTGGGTCCTGGCGGAAGTGAAGAGAATGGGCACCACGTGTCCGGCGTTCATGGCCCGTATGAAATAGCGGCGCAGTTCCTCCAGATCGATTTTTTCCCCGGAAAGATATTTCTCCATTTCCCGGTCATCGACCTCCACGACGGATTCGACCATTTCGCGGTGAATTTCGCGCACGTCACCGAAGTCCGCCTCGCCCGCCTCATGATCGAAACAATCGATGATGTCGGAGGCATTGCGGCAGGGCAGGTTGATGCAGTGCAATTCCGGCCCGAAGCTGCTTTTGAGTTGCTCCACCAGCCCGGGCAGGTCGCAGGGCTGGTCAATCTTATTGATAACGATCATCCGCGCCAGACCCATTTCGCCGGCGGCATGGTAGAGTCGCCGCGTGTTGAATTCGATTCCCTGCTGGGCATTGACGACGATCAGTGCGGTCTCCACCGCCGGCAGCGCCGCCAGCGCCTGGCCGACAAAATCCGGGTAGCCGGGCGTATCGATAAGATTCATTTCACACCCTTGATGATGGGCGAACAGCAGAACTGAATTCGTGGAGTGTTTATGCAAACGGGCTTCCGGCTCAAAATCGGAAATGGTGTTGGCGTCCTGGACGGATCCCATGCGCGTAATGACTCCGCCGCGAAGGGCGATGGCTTCAGCCAAGGTGGTCTTGCCGGCGGCGGCGTGGCCGAGCAGCACCACGTTGCGAATTTCTTCGGGCTTGAAGGAACGCGATTCCACCATGATCGTTGCTCCTGAAATTTAACCGCCGCATTGTAGCAGAATGGAGCATGAGTTACGGTTCTTAGCTCTGCGGGGCGGTTGTCGGCGGCGGCGCGTGCAACGAATCCAGCAACTGTTTTTCCGCTCCGGCCATCTTCACGTAATACCAGCCGGCAACGGCCCGAAAGCCGGCACTGCGGCGATTGTCATGGAGCACGATGCGGCGCAGTTCCGGCATCGCCGCGCGATCGCCCTGCCGCCCCAGAACCATGGCGGCGAACTGGCCAATGCGATGGTCGCGATTCTTGTACAGTTGCGGGAGCAGCGGCGCAACCAGCGGAGCAAAATCATCTTTTTTACTCCGCAACATGCCCGCCAACGCCGCCTCCGTCACGCCGGGATTAACCGATTTCAAGAATCCTTCCAGCGTGCGCCGATCCGCCGGCGTATCCGCGTTGGCGATGAGGGTGGCCGCCGCCACGGCGCGCAGGTAATCCATGCCGCGTTGTGAGTTCACAATGGTCGCGTAACGCACCAACGCCGCCAGAAGTTGCCGCCTGTGCCTGGCCTTGGGCTGGGCGCTGTAGTTCAACAACCAGTTGAGAAATATCGGCTGACCCTGCCGAACAAGTTGGAGTACCCGGGACAAGAAATCCCGGCCTTTGACCGCGGCCAATGCGGCGCGGGCGATTCCGCGCAGCAGCGGCGAATCGGTTGCGGCCAGCGGCGCCACCTCCGGCGGGTTGAGCCGCCGGCCGAACCGCATCGCCAGAAAGCCCAACTCAATGCGATCCATCGTTCCGCGGGCGTGTGCAATCCGCCGTGCCAGCAAAGCCGGGCCGGATGGATCGCCCAGGAGCAGCAATGTTTCCACCGCCCGCCTCCGCGTGGTCGCCGAGGCTTTCCGGTCCAGCGCGATGCGCCGCACCCAGGGCAGGGCGGGAATTATTTTTTGCGCCGCGACCCGCTCCAGAAGGGACCTTTTGATATCCCGCAGCCGGGGCGAATGGGAAGCCGCCAGCGCGGTGAGCACCGTCATCCCGCGAAGGCGGGTCTTGGGGTTCGGCGACTGCATCAGACTCATGGCGGCATAGTAGCGAACCGCCGGATTTTCACTGGCCAGCAGTTCACCGATCACCTCGTCCACCTTCGTCGATTCGCCCCGGTTGACCAACTGCGCCGCCGCCATCAGCCGTTGGGCCGGCTGCGGGGCGGTATGGACGATTTTTTCAAGCTGGGCGTCGCGGATGTGCCCGAATTCGATCAGCAGCGCCAGGGACGGAGAAATAAGGTTGGGCAAGGGGTTGCTCAAAAGTTGATTCACATGGATGAACTTTGGATTTCCGCTCACATAATTCGCATCCATCATTCCCGTGAGCTGCAGTTCGGGAGACCCGGAACGGCTTACCCGCAAAAAATACGCCGCCAACGCCGGGTCGCGGGTGGAACGCAGGGAACCGAGCACCAGCGCGCCTTTGATTGTTGGCTCAAACCCCAGCCGAAAAAGCGCCGCGGTTTTCAGCA
>JAJZKJ010000445.1 GCA_021804195.1 Acidobacteriota bacterium | reverse complement strand
TTGACGCCGCTATACTCGGGAGCCCCAGCGGCCCCAACGCTCGCCCGGGTGTGGATTTCATCGAAATTTCCTCCTCACGAGCCTCGTACGAATGAACCAGCCCAACGCGTTTAAGGTAGCTCAACGGGCAGCCGTACGGTCTGGCCGTGTCGCCAACCCTCGCTCAGTTCTTTATTGCACCTACGGTAGCGCCCACAACCGCCTTGGCGACATTTGTCTCCGTTGTAACACCGGGAGTCGGCAATGGTGCGCCCGAGGTCGTACCGGAGACCTTGGCCAGCTTGGCCTCCGTGCGTGCGGCTTGCCTGATCGTCCTGCGCATCGCTGGGCAATAGGCGCTGGGCGGGCGCGGGTGCGTTCGGGTTGGCCGCCTGATTTACCAGCCGCAGTTGCCCCCGCTGCGCGGCTTCCGCATCGTTGCCGAGGTTTTGTAGGGCCACGACGCCCTCTCCCATGGCGTGGCCCGCGCCCCAAGCCCATCCGACAAATGGAACCGCGTATAGTAGCGCCCACCAGCCGTGAAATCCCCCATCCCAAAAAAATCCGCTCGCATCCACATTCCCCACCGGCGAGGAATCGACGAATTGATACGTATTGGCCCCGTTAATGTACTGGGCCGGATCCTGCTCCATCCACCGGCCGAGGCTCGGCGAATAATCGCGATTGCGTTCATGATACAGCCCCGTTACCGCATCCAGCGTCATCCCCTGATACAGATTATCCACCAGCGGCTGCGTGGGGCGATGGTTGCGGGTTGCCGGTACTCGGTTTTTCTGCATTGCGGCGGTGGACGCGGCTGTCCGTGCAAGTGCCGGTCTCGCCACCGCACCCTTCAACGGCGCATTCGGGCAAGGTTATTTTATTGATGGCGACCATACTGCGACCTCAAAATGCAATTACTGCGGAAATCATAACGCGCCGGGGCTATGCGCGGAAGTTGCCGCGACGCGTGGTTGTCGCGCACTTTGCCTGCCGCTCCGGTAACCTAAACCTCCTGCCGCGATGATCCATCGATCTGCTCCTGAAAATCCAATCGACAGATCAGAATCTACACGCCCCAAAAATCCCCGCCAGATGCATTTGGCCGACGTTTACTTATGAAGCCTGCGGGCGGACGCCGGGCATAAGTAATACCAAGTGCCTCCACCCATCGCACCGGGCAACTGGCGGTAGGAGGGGAAAAAGCCACCGATTTCCAGAATCCGACTCACCTGCCGACGGGGTAAAGGAATGAATGCCGGTCGCCCGACATCAACACCACCCACGCCACATCGTACCAGAGCGGCTTCGCTAGCATCCGGCTCACCTCCCCGTGCCTTTCCAGTCTGCCGCTTCCGCTGAAAAGCCACCAGGCGCAGAGGAAGTAGTGCAGCGGCCGGCGCGGCGGTGCCGTGGTCGGGGCTGGGTACTCCGCCGTTCCGTGCCACTGGCGCGCGGCCGCAGCAATATAAAGCACCGCGCCGTCTTTACCGTGAAGTTCCATCCATCGCGGATATCGGAGTGGTACCAGCGGGCCAAAGAACCGCAGTACCGCCGCGAGACGGAAGAGCCCACCGCCCCGCCTGTCCCCTTCAAACATCCGGGCGAAGAGCCAGCCCGCCGGTTTGCTGGCCAGAAATGAAACGAGCTTCGCGGCGGTAGCGTCGTCCTCGGGTCCGCCAGCAGGTACCGCATTTAATCCGGACTTTCCGAAGCGTAGCACTGGGGTGCGCCGCATAAGCCACCCGCCTCGGGCACGGATTTCCGCCCCAATCATTTTGGTCACCCCGGCCCAACTCAACCCCGGTGTTATTCTGCGCGGCTTAACGCCCCCTGCAGCCTGCGGGAAGTATGCGATCGACACCGACCATCGGGGGAACACAATCGCGGCGTACCTAAGCGCATCGGTGGCAGCCCCCTTTCGACGGAAGCCGATCTCGAGTCTGCCAGCCGCGAGCGGACACCTCACAACCAGAGCGTCGCGCCCACCCGAAAAATGGCCGGGGGGAAATACCGATTTGGCCGCTCGCCAAGCGCGGGCCGGGCCGCGCCATCGGTAGCTGACGCGACCCTTGGCCTGCGCCGCGCGCACCCCGTCGCCAAGCATGGCGAAGAGCTTGGACCCCGGCTCGGCGTCGAACCGCCGACCGAAGGCGGTGACCCTCACCACCGGCTTGGCAATGAAGCGGCGGACGCCACGGAGCTCCGCTGCCGTGAGCGGCGCCAAGGCCAACGGCCGCTTCAGCATCGGCAGGAACGCGATACCCTCCGAAGGGGAAGCGAGCCTCCGCCACGGCGCGCCGGTTCGGGTGGAGGCGGCCCCTGGCGAAGCACGGCGCTTCCCGCAGCCTCCGAGCATGATTACGGCCAGCAGTGCAACCGACAAAGCCCACTGCGGCGTGCGGCGACGGTCGGGGCTAGCTCCCGGACACCTCATCGGCAAGCTCCTTAATCAAATCCACCAGCGAGTTTCTCACCTCATTAAGTGGTTCGTCCACGGTCGTCCCAGGGCCAATGTCCAAGGGGTTGACACCCTCGCCCTCCCAATGCTGCACTGGGTTGACAACAACCCTCAGGTCCTTCCCCTTGGTTGTCGACTGCCATTTAATGTCCGTGGGGTGGCCGCTCTCGATGCACTTGTAGGTGTACACGTGGGTGTCTTTCCAATAGGCCGTTATCGAATAGGTGTATTGCGCCGTGGTGAGCCCGGACTCGTTCACGATGCTGTTCATCAACGCGCCAACCGAGGTGACACCCAGCACCGCGTGCGCAAATTGAGCGCCGGCCGAGGGACCAAAAGCCCCGGGCAAGTCCGTCTGCCCGACGTAGTACCAGTAATAATAATTTCAGTAGAATCGGTGATCCGGGAGGTAGTGTATCGGCCCGAAAGGGTATTCGCGCAGCCCCTGCGCATCCACATTC
>JAJZKJ010000444.1 GCA_021804195.1 Acidobacteriota bacterium | reverse complement strand
ATCGCCATGCCGCGTTAAATGGTGCGCCAGCAGCCCTGCAAGTTCCACGTCGGCCTGATCCCACTGGTCGGCAATCTTCGATTGGCGCAGCTCCGTAAGGCGCAAGGCCCACGCGTCGCACGCCTCAGGCAGATGGCGCTGCATTACGGCTGGTGCCACATCCAGCGATCCACCGCGAAAAAAAAACGGTTCAATCTGCCGACTGCCGCCGCCCGTTTGCAGCGCCATGCCCGCACATCGCCGCAAATCCCGCAAGCCCCTGAATCGCGGGGCGAGCAGTTCATCCACCGCCGCCAACCGCGCTTTTATGGCTGCCGCCATGCGAAAATCGAGCCTGCCGGCAGCTTGTCGCATCTGCCCCTCCCACTCACCGCGCAAGGCCGCAAAATCTGTTTCAGAAGCCCCCTCTCCGCCGCAACGACGGAACGCCCCCAATGCCTCCACAAAACGCAGCGCCGCGGCGATCTGCTTTCGATAATGCTCCATTGAAATGGTGCCATCGCACACCGCGGTGCATTTTCCCATGTCTTTATATGAACAGGGCCGTGCGCGGGGAGCTTGCTTGAGCAACTCATCATACCGGCATAAGTCAAAAATATTTTCGAGCAGTTCTACCACGCGTTGCGCGGCCGCCTGCCGCGCAAGCGGTCCAAACAACGTCGTGCCCGCGTGCACATCCACCCGGTTAGCCGCCCAAAATCGCGGATAAGGCCCGACCGCATCGCATGCCACAAACCACGCCGGCTGCCAGCCCAGCATGCGTCGGTATGCCTGCGGGTACATAAGCCGCGCGCAGCGGTAGTACCACCAGTTTGCGGCCAGCACACTATGCACCAACCGATAGCGCACCTGCGTTGCAACCCCCGCCAGCTTTATGGCAGCATGGGCCGCCTGATCCGGCGGATGCATCTTTCGTTCCACCGCTGCTCGTAAATTCGACGTAACAGCCAGTAAGATCGGCGTATCATCAACCGCGAGCATCAGGTACACAGCCGAGCCTGTGGGAAGCGGGGCCGGCCCGGCATTGCAGCCGTCATGCGGCTGCAGGCCGATACAATCAGGCAATAACTCGGCTAGAAAATCTTGAGAAGGCTCACGGCACTCGCTCATCGCACGGCCTCACCTCAACAGGTTGGCGGGGGCCACATCGCCGCGATATTGGCCGCCAGTCGCTTAAACCGGCATACCTGTAATGATCGTTTCAAATACGAGCGTGCCGTTGTAAATACCCTGACAATTGGCCACCACCCGACGCCGATTCATGCTGGTCATTTGTGCAATGACATAAAACTTTCCTGGCGGCGACACCGCGCCGCGAAAGCGCGTTTCATCACATTTGGCAAAGCCGATGAAACCCGCTTCCGGCATCTCCCGGTGCGCAACATACGCGCACAGTTGCGCTGCCGCCTCCAGCATGATTACCCCCGGCATTAAAGGGCGTCCCGGAATGTGCCCGCGAATCCAAAACTCGTGATCCGTCAGCTCTTTTACGCCGACTGCAGTGAGCGTAGCATGATCCAGATGAATAATGCCCGATAGCTGCTCCATCTCGAAACGCTGCGGATTAAATTTGCGAATTTCTTCAATTGGAATGATTATTTTGTTTAAGTCGAGCCGCGTAAGATCATATAAAAACGGCGGTGCCATACGATGGAAGTCCCTTTCTGCCTGATGCGCCGACATGGCACACGGTTGGAGTCGCGCCACGAGCCACCACCAGCGTCAATGTATATCTTCTGAACACCACACCCGGCAGACTACCTTGCCCGGTTTCCACAGCGAACAGACCACCCCCTACGCGCAAATCATCTGCGCACAATGGCGGCTGCTTAAGAGTATCGCAACATACCCGTGCGTCAAGGCGCTTGCGTGCGAAGCTCAAGAATCTTCTTGCGAAGTTCCTGGGCCGCATGGCGTACGTCCTGCATCACCTTGCGAACTCGGGTCCCGGCCATTTTGTTGCCGCCCTCGGCCTTGGCAACATCTTCCGCCGCCGATTCGATAATCCTTTTGAGATTCTCGTACTCTTGCATCATATGGCGTGCTCCTGCAAAAACCCTACATAATTACCCGCTTCTCACCGCCCCACGGGCGGCATGTATCGCATTCCTTGAATAGCAATACTACTCTTATCGGCCTTCTGATTGCAAAAAGTACATACAAACCAATCTCAAATTACTTATTTGCGAATATTTCGCCTGGGTTTTCGGCTTAAATAGCGGCGTAATTTCTGGCAGATTTTTGGCTTTTCACGCCCGTTCAATCGTTCCCAGTGGTCGGCGGAGTATTGCGTCTGGAGGTGGCCAAAACCGAATCGAGAGGCTCATCCGCAGATGGGTCCAGTGGCCGTGAAGATGCGTAACTCCCGTCCAGCCAGCGCCCCAAATCCACCAGCCGACAGCGCTGCGAGCAAAATGGAAAGCAGTCGCTGCCCACAAGGCTGGGGTTTTTGCGGCACACCGGGCATAAAAAGCCATCGCCGTTTTTGAGGACGTTTTCTGATGAAGAGTCAGTTGCCATATCGTTGCACCGAATGGTTATCAGCCGACGACATCCGATCGTTGAGGGCCAGGCTTTGGTGAACTCATTTCTTCGCGCTCTTACCTGACGACTTGCCATCCGTCGCCGGTTTAGACTCCGCCGGTGCGAGCGAGGCCGCAGGCGCACCAGTCGCTGCCGCCGACTTTTCTCCGCCGGCCGCTTTGTCTCCGCCGGTCGCGGCAGGCGCTGCACCTTGCGATGAATCTTTTTTTGCCGCCGCCTTATAGGAGTCAGAACGGTAATCAGTCTCGTAAAATCCACTGCCCTTGAATATCACACCGGCCCCGGCCGAAATCAGCCGCGCTAGTTTATTTTTTCCGCACTTGGGGCATTTTTTAAGAGCAGCCGCCGTAATGGACTGA
>JAJZKJ010000443.1 GCA_021804195.1 Acidobacteriota bacterium | reverse complement strand
TGAGGCCTGATTACCTATATGCGCACCGATTCCACCCGGGTATCGGGCGATGCGCTGGAAGAAGTGCGCGATTATCTGCGCCAGAACTTCGGGCAAGAGTACCTGCCCGAAAAGCCCAATTTTCATGCCAGCAAAAAAGGCGCCCAGGACGCGCATGAGGCGATCCGTCCCACCTCCGCCACCCGCGACCCCGAGAGTGTCCGCAAATACCTGGGCGAAGACGAATATAAGGTCTACAAGCTCATCTGGCAGCGCTTTCTGGCTTCGCAGATGCCCGCCGCGGTCTTTGATCAGACCACGGTAGAAATTCATGCCACGACGCCCGCAGGCGAAGGATATCAACTGCGCGTAACCGGCTCCGTTCCCAAGTTCGACGGCTTTTTAAAAGTCTATGACGAAAGCAAAGACAAGGCCGACGATGACGATGAGGCGCTCAAGCATAAACTGCCGGCTTTGACCAAAGGCCAGACTCTGAAACTGCTGGCGTTGAAGCCGGAACAGCATTTTACCGAGCCACCGCCGCGTTATACCGAAGCGGCCCTGGTCAAGGAACTGGAGGAAAAAGGCATTGGCCGGCCCTCCACTTACGCCACCATACTTTCGACCATCCAGGACCGCGGCTATGTGACCAAAACCGGCGGTAAATTCATGCCCAGCGAGCTGGGATTTGTGGTCAATGACCTGCTGATCGAAAATTTTCAGGAGATTTTCGACACCGCTTATACCGCCCGTCTGGAAGAAAAACTCGACGATATCGAAGAGGGCCGCGAACGCTGGACCGACACCCTGAGCGAGTTTTACCAGAAGTTTTCCCGCAGCCTGACCTACGCCGAAAAGCACATGACCGATATCAAGCGCATGGAGCGGCCCACTGAGCTGAGCTGCGATAAATGCGGCAAACCCATGGTCATACGCTGGGGCAAGCACGGCTCGTTTCTGGGCTGCACGGGCTACCCCGAATGCAATTACACCCGCGAACTCACGGTGGATCTGCCCGACCTGGAAAACGCCGAATTAACCGATCAGAACCAGGACGAGTACTGCGACAACTGCGGCCGTCCCATGGTTTTAAAACGCGGCCGCTTTGGCCAGTTTCTGGCCTGCAGCGGCTATCCCGACTGCAAAACCACCAAACGCCTCGACGCCAGCGGACAAAAGCAGCCCGATGTGGCGCTGGAGGAAAAGTGCCCGCAGTGCGGCAGGAATCTGGTCGTCAAGCACGGCCGCTTCGGCGAATTCACCTCCTGCAGCGGCTATCCCGAGTGCAAATATATCAAGCAGAATTTCGTCGGCGTGAAGTGCCCGGAATGTAAAATCGGCGAATTGGTTGAAAAACGCGGCCGCCGCGGGCGCAGTTTTTATGGCTGCAACCAGTACCCCAAATGCAAGTTCAGCGTCTGGCAGCGCCCCGTTCCGGAAACCTGTCCCCAGTGCGGCGCTCCTTATTTACTCCAAAAAATGCTGAAGTCCGGGAACAAACTGGTTTGCTCGAACGAAAAATGCGCTTACGAACGCCCGCTGGAAGACGAAGCCGCCGCTAAAGCAGGCGAGGAGATTACGGCTTAAAACCGTGATTACGATATTTTGTATCCGTGCCGGATGCAATCTATGAATTCAGAAATCCATTCTGGCTTTGCCAAACCTAAATCCTTGATATTCAATGGCTAAATCCATCCCGGAGATTGGCCGCCGGCATGCAATATAAATGACAGCCGGTCAGTGGAACACAACCTTTACGGGCAGCCATGGTCAAGTGTGAGTGGCTGCCCTTTTTATTTCCTCTCCCCTTCCCGCATGCCGGGCCCTTGCGCCGGATGAGCATCATGTTCAGGGGCAGCTCATTTACAATCATGCTATGAGCTTGACAGAACGCATCTCGCAGGACATGGTTGCCGCCCTGAAAGCCCGCCAGGAACTGCGTCTTTCCACCCTGCGCATGGCCAAAACCGCTCTGAAGAACCGGGAAATAGAAAAGCGCCATCCGCTGGATGATGCCGAAGCGATGCAGGTATTGAGCATGCTGATCAAACAGCGCGAGGACTCCGCCAGCCAGTTTGCCCAGGGCGGCCGCCACGAACTGGCGGAAAAAGAAAAGGCGGAAATCGTCATCCTCAATGAATATCTGCCCCAGGCCCTGTCCGCCGATGCGATTGAGGCCGCCGTGGCTGCCGCCATATCCGAAACCGGAGCCCAGAGCGCAAAAGACATGGGTACGGTCATGAAGGCGGTCATGGCCGGATTTCAGGCATCCGGCGCCCGCGCGGACGGCAAACTGGTGAGCGAAACCGTGAAACGCAAACTCAGCGGAAGTTAAATTGTCATGATCGTCATTTCCCGCCCCCGCGAACCGGGACCCTATTCCCAGGCGTTGTTGCGGGCCGGCGCGTCTGAAGCTGCGATTTGTCTGGCCGCGCACGATTCATCAGCACTCGATTTAGACCGCATGCGCGGCCTGCTGCTCACCGGCGGGGCGGATGTGGATCCGGAACTCTATGGCGAAACCGTGCGTTCTTATGAAGAAAGTGACCGCCAGCGCCCGGTCAAAACCGATCGTCCGCGTGATGATTTTGAACTCAACCTCTTGCGCCAGGCTCTGAGCCGGCAGTTGCCCGTGCTGGCCATCTGCCGCGGGCTGCAGTTGGCCAATGTCCATTTTGGCGGCACGCTGTATCAGGATTTATACGCGGATCATGCCACCCAATGGGACCATCGCCAACCCGAAAATCGCAGTGATTGCACTCATCATATTCGGCTGGCCGATGGACCCTCCCGGTTGCGGGCGATTCTAGGGATATCAGTTTCAGAAAAACTGCCCGTCAATAGCTTCCATCATCAGGGCATAAAAACGCTCGGGAGCGGTCTGCGCATCACAGCCCGTGCGGTCGAAGATGATTTTCCGGAAG
>JAJZKJ010000442.1 GCA_021804195.1 Acidobacteriota bacterium | reverse complement strand
GCTGACGATCCAGCGCCGCCACCCCCCCCCCGGTCAACGCCGGAGAGATCGTAAAATCCGGTTTGGAATGGGATTCAGTCAAGTTGGTGCAATCCCGCCTGTCTGGAAAGCCCGCTTTATATATCCATCACGCGCCACGCCCGGTGAATATACTGCCCCGCGGAAAACACCGTTACGGTAATAGCCAGCCATATCACAACATCGCGCAGAACGGCCACCCGGCGCGCCAATTCGATCAACCCCGGCTCGCCCAGCAGCGCCAGATAAATAAGGACGATTCCCACGGCTACGGATTGAATGGTCATTTTCAGCTTGCCCGTCCACAGGGCGCGAAAATCAAGGCCTTTGGATTCCGCCAGACCGCGAATGCTGGTTACGAGAAATTCCCGGGCAATAAGCACCACCGCCATCCACGGGACAACCCCGGTGACGCCGTACCGGCGCAACGCGGCCGGCAAGGCCAAATGCGGCGGAAGAATATGCGGGGTGGAAAAAAACACAAACGCTCCGCAGATGAGGATTTTATCGACGAAGGGATCAACCACCCGGCCGAAGGCGCTTTCCGCTTTCCAAATCCGCGCCAGATATCCATCGAGCGCATCGCTGGCCGCCGCGAGGATGAATATTCCCAGGGAAACCCACATCAGAACGGGGAATTCACGTCCGCGCGCCGGCCAGTTGATGACAAGAAAGAACAGGCCCGTCAGCAGCAGCCGGCCCAGGGTAATCAAGTTGGGAATGCGACGGTACATGATCAAACTCGCCCGCTTCTAATGAGGCGCTACCGGTAGGCGCACCGGCATACGCCTTTCCCGCGGTTCCCCCGGCCCATGCGTAGCCATTTGTGGCCGGCCGATCAAATCGTAATGCTTCCAATCCTCGATAACGGCTTGAATAAGTTCACCCGGTGCGACGGTACAATCATGCAGCAGCACCTGGCCGTCGATGTCCGGCGCCTGCCCGGCATAACGTCCCACGGCGGTGCGCCGGCGGGGATCGGTCTGGTCGATCAGCACGCTTGGCGTATGACCGATCATCGCCGCATTCTTCTTGAACACGATCTCCTGTTGGGTCCGCATGATCTCTTCTCTCCGGCGCGCCGCCACCGCGGCCGGTACGCCGCTGGTTCGCCACAGGCGGCCGGCGGGTGTTTCCGGCTCCGGCGAATACTCAAATACGCCCAGGCAATCAAAACCGAACTGCCGCACGAAATCGACAAGTTCCCTGTGCTGGGCTTCGGTTTCGCCCGGAAATCCGCTGATGAATGTGGTGCGTATCGTGATGCCGGGAACCCGGCGGCGCAGCTTGTCTAAAAGCGTTTCAATCGCTCGGCGCGTCACTTTGCGGCGCATGGCGTGGAGGATTTCATCATTAATATGTTGCAACGGTATGTCGAGATATTTAACCACGCGCCGGGCGTCGGCCAGCGCGCGAATCATATCATCGGTAAAATTGCTGGGGTAGACGTACAGGAGCCGAATCCAGCCGACATCCTGGAGTTGATCGAGTGTTCTAAGCAGTCCTGAAAGGCCTTGTCCGGGACCGTTGTAGCCGATGTCGCCTCCATAGCTGGTGGTGTCTTGGCCGATCAGGTTCAGTTCCCAGGCTCCGTCGGCGATAAGCTCCCTGGCCTCGCCGACAATTTGTTCCACGGGCTTGCTTCGCATGCGTCCGCGAATGCCGGGTATGGTGCAGAAGGTGCAACCCTGGTTGCAGCCTTCGGAAATACGCAGGTAGGCGTAATGACGCGGCGTAAGCCGCAGGCGGGCGCCATCCTGTTCGGTATAGCCTGGCTGGGACCGGTCGTGTCGACCAATCATCCGCGTAACGGCGTGAAACTTCCCCAAGTCGGCCGGCGGACTGGCGATAGCCGCCGGTCCACGAACGGCCGCGACAATACTCTCACGATCAAACACGCCGACTAGAGCGTCAATTCCCGGCGCTTCTTCCAGAAGACGGGACTTATCTCTTTGTACGAGACAGCCGGCAACCACCACGCGTTTGGACCGGCCGCGCTGGATGGCCCGGTTCTTCGATTCCACCGCCTGGTGGATAACTTCCAGCGCTTCCCGCCGGCTGGCCTCCAGAAAGCCGCAGGTGTTGATGACAATGGTGTCGGCGGTGGTTGAATCGTCCGTGACGGCGATGCCGTCGGCCGCCAGCAGGCCCAGCATTCGCTCGCTGTCGACAAGATTTTTCGCACAGCCCAGCGACACGAAAGCGACGGATTCCACGCGATGGGTCTTTTCCGCATTCGTCATTTTAGTAGTTGATTTCGCCATCACGCCGCGCCAGATAACCTAATGGATTTACAAATACTTGAAATTAACAACGGCTTCCACCAGTTGCCGACAAAGTCCCGGTGTCCCCGGTTCTGTCCACCCGGCTCATCGGAGTGTCTCTCCTTCGCACCGCTGCGCAGTATACCTTCATTAAGGCAATTTTCTTAGGGAGCCGCCGGGAGCGCCCAAATTTTTTTCGAATTGTGCTTGCATTCCATGATAGTTGCTGTACACTGTGTCCCATAAATGGCCATTTGGCTGTGAGCGTTGCACCGATGAAGTATTCGGCGCGGTATGTTCCGGCGGGGCCCTGCAGGTCCAGAATTTTTTGATGGTCGCGCCAGCAAACAAACGTCCGGCGGATACGTACCGCACAAAGGAAAAATAAAAAAATCTCTCTCGGCGCAGCCCATAGCAGGGATGCCGAATGCCAGAACGAACGGATTCGTTATGCTGGTGCCTATTAGCGAGTTGCAGCGATTGAACTTTTCGGAACCGTGGGCCTTATTCTTTGGGCTTGCGGCCGATGGTGCGTTAGCGTCTTTTGCGGACATTTCTCACTATTCCGGCCAATCAATCCATCATTACACGGCTGACAGAGCACTAGAACCTGTCCCAATGG
>JAJZKJ010000441.1 GCA_021804195.1 Acidobacteriota bacterium | reverse complement strand
ATGGAGCCGAACAGATTAAGGATATTATCGCCGGGATTATTTACGAAGACGGGATCAAAAAATCAGCCGCCTGAAAATCTTCTGTCCACAACATTTGACAGTAGCTCAGCCAGCGCCCCCGGTGGCTGCTTCACTCGCCCCCGCCCTGCTGGGCACGCTCCCCCAAGATGTCCGCGACCTCATGCCTCATCTGCAGGCCCGCGCGACTGCCGCCGCTGCTGCCGCACATGCCGCCTTGCAAAAGCGCGGTGACACCGAGGCCGCCGCCATGCTCCAGATTTTAGAGGACCAGCAAAAGCGCATCAGCCTCAATGTGGCGCAATACCAATCCGAAGATTCGGGGCAACTGCGTATCGCGTTTGATGAATCGGAGCGCCGGCAATTGGAAGCCGATCACCGCTATTGGGCTAAGCGTCTGGCCAGTCTTACGCGTGAAATGGCCGAACAGCCGCAACGCATCGCCGAACTGTATCAGATACAGGCGCAAAGAGTTGAACCCGTCGGCGTGGTTTATCTTCTGCCGGGAGGCGTGTAAATATGCCTGCCGATTCTGAATATCGCGCTTTGACCGATCATCTGGAATGGATTGGGTATGTCCAGCCCGTGGGATTGGTTGTCTCCGCGGCAGCACTGGTGGATTGCCAGGCGTATGTTGATCGCAATATCTTTGACCCGCAACAGGCGCTGTTGAATTGTCTTTCCGAGGAATCGCCCCGCCGGGTTGCTGATTTTGCCCGCTTTACACAAGGTGTTCTGGAATGGCGGAAAGCTGATCTGCAGAATGTCGATCCCGGAAACACCGCACAACAGCAATTGTGTGTTGCGTTGCCCGAATATGGCCAAACCCTGCAACCCACCTTCGCCGTCCCGGACCCACATCCAGATGCCGATGCTCCGCCCTGGCTGATGTTGATTACCGAACTGGAAGCAGGCACCGATTTTGACCAACCCGCTGCCGATGCCGCCTCCCTCTGGAACGCCGCGCCCCAGGCAAAATTTGAGCGTCTGCTGCGCGAAACCAACATTCCCATCGGCCTGTTGGTCAATGGCGACGCCCTGCGACTGGTCTACAGCCCGCGCGGTGAAAATAGCGGCCACATCACCTTCCCTTTCGAAGCCATGGCCACGGTTGCGGGGCGGCCCATGCTTTCCGCACTGCACATGCTCCTGTGTGCCGCGCGGCTTTTCACCCTGCCCCCTGAGCAGCGACTTCCCGCGCTGCTGGCCCATAGCCGCAAAGCTCAAAGCCGCGTCTCCGCGCAACTCGCCGACCAGGTGCTCGGTGCTCTCTATGAGCTGCTGCGCGGGTTCCAATCCGCCAACGCCACCCCTAAGCCAGCCACTCTGGTGACCGCTCCGACGCCTCCTCTCCAACACCTCCTCTGCACCAACGGCCAAAAAATCTACAAAGGAATTCTCACCGTATTGCTACGGTTGATTTTTCTGCTGTATGCTGAAGACCGTGGATTGATCTGCACATCCGCGCTTTACAGCAACTACTACTCCGTCGCCGGATTGTTTGACTGCCTCCGTGCCGATGCGGCGGTCTACCCCGATACCATGGAACAACGCTATGGTGCCTGGGCCCGGCTGCTGGTGCTTTTCCGCCTGATCCACGGCGGCGTCAATCATCCGGAATTGTCCATCCCCGCGAGGGAAGGGTATCTCTTTGATCCTGATCAATTCCCGTTCCTGGAGGGCCGCAACGACAACCAGCCGCATGATCCATCCATTCCCGCCGATCTGCCGCGCATCTCGGACCATACGGTTTATCATGTGCTGGAAAAGCTCATGCTGCTGGAAGGGCAGCGGATCAGTTACCGCACGCTGGATGTCGAACAGATCGGCAGCGTTTATGAAACCATGATCGGCTTTGAACTTATTGCCGCCGATGGCCCATCCATTATCCTGCGCCCGACCGGTGCCCACGGTGCCCCAACAGTACTGAATCTTGCCGCCACGCTTGGCATGGAAGCGTCCAGGCGCACCGGGTGGATCAAACAGCAAACTGGACATGACATTACCGGCCAGGCGGCACAATCCGTCAAAGCCGCCGCCACGGTCGATCAACTTCTGGAGGCTCTGCAAAAGAAAATTGCCCGTGATATTACCCCGGCACCAGTACCGGCCGGTACCATGCTGCTGAGTCCCACCGATGAACGCCGCCGTTCCGGCTCGCATTACACGCCCCGCGCTCTGACCGAACCCATTGTCCGCAAAGCACTGGCTCCCATGCTTGCCGCTCTGGGACAGAGGCCCACACCGGAAGATATTCTGGAATTAAAAATCTGTGATCCCGCCATGGGTTCCGGCGCGTTTCTGGTGGAAGCCTGCCGCCAGTTGGCTGATGAGGTGGTCAAAGCCTGGCACGCACACAACCAACACCCCCTGATTCCCCCGGATGAAGATGAAGTCCTCCACGCCCGCCGCATCGTCGCGCAGAGATGCCTGTACGGTGTTGACCGCAACCCCATGGCCGTTGATCTGGCCCGGCTGTCCCTCTGGCTGGCCACATTGGCCAAAAAACACCCATTTACCTTTCTCGACCATGTGCTGCGCTGTGGCGATTCCCTTGTCGGTCTGACCCGGCGGCAGATTACCGATGGCCATTGGCTGGTCACCAACCAGCGCATCTTCGGTCAGGAACACATTGATAGCTGCATTGGACAAGCCATCGCACTGCGAAAAGAAATTCTTGCCGCCGGAGATCATGTACCTCATCCCATCAAATCCGCCAAACTCGCGGAGGCGGATCAGACGACCAACGGCGTGCGGTTCTTTGGCGATGTCATTACCGCCGCCTTTTTCTCCGCCGAAAATGGCCGAAAGCGCCAGGCCGCCCGCGATGAGTATGTCAACCGTCTGGCTGCCTATCTCCGCTCTTGTGATATGTCCCTGCGCCCGGGTGA
>JAJZKJ010000440.1 GCA_021804195.1 Acidobacteriota bacterium | reverse complement strand
GGCCGCGCAGGTGGCCGGTTTAGGGGTGGGGTGTTACTGTCGCCAGAGCGGGTCGTCGGGTTCGATCGGTATGATTGAGCGAATGGCGACATCGCTGATGATGGGCAGCGTCAGGTTGTGGACGGCATTGGTTTCCATCATGCCGCGACCTACAAATTGCCGCTTGCCCGGCAGGCGCATCTGCATCGCGCAGCTTGTTCGCACCGAAAAGGGCGTGGTTTCCATCACGTGGCGGTGCGATAGGAGAAGTTCGACGGTATTGCCGCGGGTATCACTGCCGTGCATTGTCATCTGGCACGGGTAGCGCACGAGCGACCTGGTGAGCCGCGTCTGACGAATTTCAGTGCGGGGATGATCTAAAATAATAGGCTCGGCGCCCTTTTGAAAAATCAATATTTTATCGCAGGGGGGGGCGCCCGCTTCGAGGCCGGAGGCGACATTCCAGACGACGGCCCAATCGTCGCCCAGCGCGCGGCCGCGGGTGAAGCGCTTCATGCCCCGGCCGATGCCCGAGCCGCCGACATGATGGTCGTGAAAGCCCAGGGTGTTGACCGGAAAGTCGAGCAGCATGAGATTTTCGCGCATGTCAAGATGTTGTACGCGGCCGGTTACGGCGCCATGCGGAGCGGCGACGATCCATTCGTGGTGGGCGCCGTCAGCGCCATCGGGTCGAAAAGCGCCGGAGTGCTGCACGGTTGGAAAGCTGGGCACAAAGGTCAAGTCGGCAATAAGCGATTGGTCGCGGCGATGCCGCGGCCCCGCAGGTGTAATGTGCGATGGGTAGCCGCGAACCGAAATGCCGAAGCTGCCGTCCTGCCGCAGCGTGACGCGATTGGGTCCGACCTGAAACTCAGGCCAGTCGGTGCAGCCTTTGAATGAACCCGGGGGATACATATTAAAAAACCGGGCGGCACAGCGGCCACCCTGAAATACGGCCACATAAGCAGCGGGATAAAACGTCGGCAGCACCTGGCCGCGGATGCCGCTTAAATCGCGTTTGTGCATTCGCCAATGGAAGCGGCGAATCTCGGAGAGATATTTAGAATGAAAACAAAAGCCATCGTAAAGGGCGATAACGACACCGTTGCCGGCGGCGTCAATGGCATCGAAGTGCCACCATTCGTAAGCGCCGGGGGTGCGCTGCTGTCGCCAGCCATCGGCCGCCCAGCGTGTGAGCGCTTCGGGCGCGGTGAGGCCGGCGATTCCGGCTCTGCTGGAGGCGGAGGCTCCGGCAACGGCGGAGTCATCGGGTGATGGCGTCCGCGAGGCAACGTAGGGATAAGAGGGTGTAGGCCCTGTCATAATCACGACCGCTAACAAAACAACAAACATTGGTGGCCAGAATCAAAAAGAATCTGATGACCACCGAGGTGTGCCGGCCGCAGCCCGGCCTGCAGGCAATTTATCGGCATAATGTCGAGGGCGGGTTTAGGGTTCTCGCCCATGTGCCGCGTATCGTCAACCGCATAAGGCATTGCAGGCGCTATCAGCATCATTACACCACCACCGCTGC
Organism: Acidobacteriota bacterium; assembly: GCA_021804195.1. The sequence continues at coordinate 1,398 of JAJZKJ010000440.1, read as the reverse complement.
GACGGAAAGCCCGGCGTTCTGCGGAAAACAAAAAGGCCTCTTGCGCCCCAGGCCATGCAGAAACGCCCATAGTACTCTTTACTATAGACAATCGGGCGGGCAAAGGCCAGCAGATATTGAATGGAATTAATTTTGGGGCGTTATTATCGGAAATGGCGGCGGTTGGCAGCTGGCTTAAAAACCGTTGCAAAGCTCGGCCTCGGCGCCGAGGGCGGCAATATCGCGGGGGCTGCAATCGGCATATTGCCGGGCAATATCAGTAATGGCGGGTTGAACATCGCAGAGGAGTTGACGTCCTATAGCATCGTCGAAGCCGGCGGCGGCGACGGCCGTGTTAATAATTCCACGCGCGGCCTGTAAAAGGCATGCGGCGACTGCACGCACGGGGTTGGCTGTGGTTTCGCTCACGAGCGAGCCGAACGCGACGGCATGATGCAGGTCAACAGCATCTGCCATGGGATCAAACTGATGATGTACGGCGCGGGTCCAGTCCCAGCGGCGCGAAAGCTCCCAGAGTCGCCGACCCGTATGCAACGAGGCGAGGCGCATCGCCGGCGGGCTGGCAGTCGAGAGGGTTCGGCACAACTCGCCGAGGCTTTGAAACTCGCTGCTGCGTGCGGCGCGAAAGGCGCAGCCGGCGGCAATGCCATCGCATGGGCCGATGAACAGCGCAAGCAATCGCTGGGCCAGGTTGAGCACATCGGTCGGACGGCTCAGGGCGCCGCAGGCGGCGCGGCGCTCTATGCCGAAGCAAAACGGATAACCATCTCCTGCCGATGGAGCATCCACGAGTTGAATTAAACCGAGTACGTTCACCGCACATACTCCGAATAGCCGCCTCCCCTATTATGATTTTATCGGCTGGGGTCATGCAAGCACTAAAGTGATACGATCCGGGGGCGGCCCGAGCGTCAGCCGATTTCTGTAATATCGGGGTCGCCCAGGGTGCGCATTGATCCGTGTCGGATGTGAAGTATTCGGATGCACCGCTCATCCACGAGAAAAATAATACGGTATTTTCCGTAGATGAGCTGGCGAAAAGGCTCATCGGAAAACCTTCGCTCGGGTGCGGGTGGGCAGCGGTTTGGAATATGCGTGAGCGTATCGAGCTTTTTGATGAGGTTATTGTACCACCGGTCTGCCTTTGGCTTTGATTCCACGGCGATCCAGCAGTAGGCCTCTTCAAGCTCTCTAGCCGCGGCGGGATGCAGCACCAACTTGTACTTCATTTGGGGGTGCCAATACGGTATTTGAGTCGCATCGCGTTGTTCCAATCATCGAAGGAGATGATATTAGAGCCGCGTGAGGCGCGAAGCCTTCTCTTGAGAACAGCAGCCGATTGAACCAGGCGCGCCCGGCGGATGAGCCTCTGATATGCCGCCGCGTCTTGGATGATTA
>JAJZKJ010000439.1 GCA_021804195.1 Acidobacteriota bacterium | reverse complement strand
CGCTGCTTCAATGGGGCCGCGGCTCATGAGCCGCGGAAAGCTGGAAGAAAAAGCTCGACCCGCAGCGCGCGCTCGCTTCAATGGGGCCGCGGCTCATGAGCCGCGGAAAGTCCGCCGCGGCCAGTGATGCCGTGATTGCCACGCAAGCTTCAATGGGGCCGCGGCTCATGAGCCGCGGAAAGCATAAAGAACCATTTCATTGAAATGAAACGTGTATTGCTTCAATGGGGCCGCGGCTCATGAGCCGCGGAAAGTCCTTGGCCGCCTTATTAAGTTGCTGCGCATTCGGAGCTTCAATGGGGCCGCGGCTCATGAGCCGCGGAAAGCAAAGGACTAAGGCAACCGTTTAATTCTCTGTAATGCTTCAATGGGGCCGCGGCTCATGAGCCGCGGAAAGATTGCTGCCGACATTTTGAATTTGCAGCAAAAAATGCTTCAATGGGGCCGCGGCTCATGAGCCGCGGAAAGGGTGCCGCTGGGCGACGGAGTGTATCCGCCCGCACAGCTTCAATGGGGCCGCGGCTCATGAGCCGCGGAAAGGCCGCGCTCGGTGAAGCGATTCGCGGACTGCTTAAAGCTTCAATGGGGCCGCGGCTCATGAGCCGCGGAAAGTTGGCCGGCGGAAGATTCCGACATCTATGACGATTTTGCTTCAATGGGGCCGCGGCTCATGAGCCGCGGAAAGACCGCGCCTCGCAAGTGGTTCTTTTATACGGCTTTACGCCGCGCTTTGCGAGTGCGAATCGAAACGATGCCGGCCCGTTCCGGCTGCTGGGCGTTTTAATGTGCATAAACGCCTTTCTCATAATAACTTGCGGCTCCGCGAGCGCACCGGGATACCCCCATCACCACCGGCGCACTCGCTATACACTTTTCAATGATCTTGCCGCCACCCGATTTCGGCTTTCACACCCGGCGGCACCAAACTTCGCTACATTATACCAGCGCCACCGACTTGCACCATAAAAGTCCCTCCTTCCCCAGTGATTCCAGCACATGCCCTTACATGTTTTGCCACACACTTCCCAGGCGTATTTCAGTTCCTGATTTCCCGCAGTCTTTTTGTCCGCGTTCCGGAGATACTTACACCACCACCACACCCGCCTGTGCCTTCGGCAAACTTTCTCCCAAAACGGCCACTGCTTCCCGCGCGGTCTCTTCATCCGCACCAAGATCGATGATGATGCACTGGTCGACCTTCAGGTTCAATTCCGCTTCCAATTCGCTTTGCATTCGCACGCGGTCGATTTCTTTAAGTACACAGAAAAAAACCGAATACTGCCAATGCTCACCGTAGCCCTTCATGGCCCGGAAAATCCGTCGCCACCGCTTCGCGTCCGAAATATCGTAACACACTAAATAACAGCGCCGCATAAATTCTCCTGTTACTGTCAAAATCGCATTTGGCGGGCGTACCGAAGCGCTACCGCGTTGTCAAAAACGAAAGCGTGGCGATATCACCAACCAGCCATGCGGAAATCATTCGCGCCTGGAGCATCATCATTCGACGGTAACTTAAGCGATATTCAAATACCGGATGTGTCACTTCTGTATCCATCCGCCGGCCCCATGCTCCGAAAAAAGCTCCACGCCCCGCGTCGGTTAGCGAACAGCCCGCCGCGGTTTGTATGAAATGGCCCTCCGTCAATTCGTCGCGATTAAACGCGGAAATCGCGATCGAATCCGCAATCAATGGCCGGAAAGGCTCCATAAGATCCAGCGCCAAGGCCGGCTTGCCCGGGCGGGGCTTATGAAACGCGCCAATCATCGGCTCCAATCCCGCCAGTCGCAATGCGGAAACGCATTCATGCACCAGCATGGTATATCCCCAGGAAAGTACGGCATTAATCGGATCAGGCGGTGGACGCCGCTGCCGTCCATTGGCTTGGAACAATTCGGAAAATGGGGGTGAAAATAACGCGCCGAAGTTGGCGAAATAAATGGCCGCCGCCTGCCCCTCCAGGCCCAGCATGCTTTCAGCACTGGTGGATGTCCCCACCCGCTGGGCCAATGTTCGCAAATCATCCGAAGCGCGTGGATCAAGGTCTTTACGATTGCGCATAAGAATGGTCCGTTGATTGCTTATTTTGGCCGCCACCAAAGCGCGCGATAATTCCAGCGCGGCGGCACGATCGGTAAATTTTTGCACTTGGGCCTGCCGGATTAGCGCGCTAACCGGATTCATCGGATCGGTCATGGTAATCAGCCGGCCCGCCGCGGATAAAAATGCTACGGGAATATTCTGGTCGGCCAATGCGCACAATGCCTGAGTGGAAACTTGCACTCCGCCGAGGACACCCAGGGATTCCAAATTAGCCAGCGGAATTTCCCGTGCCAGTTTGCCGCCCTTGTCCGTCACGCGCAGCGACATGCCGCGCACGCCGATATGCACGCCTTCTCGCTGGGCCACAAGGTGAATGGCGTCATCCCGCGGTGGCCAGAGCTTCCTCGGGCTGATGGCATTGGCGCGTTCAAAATTAACTTCATCGGGAAGACAGAACGGTTGCAGTGAGCAGCGCGGGCATTTGGCATCATTGACCAGGGGTGCGGGCCGCGGACCATCGGCGCAGGCGCGGGCCGCTTGCAGGGTGGCCAACGCCTCATGGCGTAAATCATCGATGACAGGCAGTTCTATGCGGCGGCGTTCGGCGGCGTAATAAAGTGTCACGTTTGGCACTTGATAGCCCGCCTCTTCCAATAAAATGGCATGTAAGCCTGCTTGCACGCGATCCGTTGGCCACGGCGCGGCCGGCGGTGGAACCGAATTGGAAGCGGATTCTCCGGGATCATCCGGCGGCGGCGGAGCGGATATATATTGCGGGCGGCCTTTGCGGTATTCAACCGGGACAGCCACACTACCGTTGATTTCAGCAATATCCAAAGTGGCTGTCAGCCCCAGTTTTTGGCTGATCCCGCC
>JAJZKJ010000438.1 GCA_021804195.1 Acidobacteriota bacterium | reverse complement strand
CGCGTGCCCCCAGGTTCATATGGCCTGGCGGTGGGCGATTCCAGCCGGCATATCGCGGCCGTGCCCGTGGTGCGCTGGTAAATTTTTCTGGTTAACGACTGATCTTGCCGGCCAGACCGCCCGGGGGCGGTCTGGCCTTTTTTGTTAATATGTCTCACGCGAGAACACCTTTGCCCAATTCCAATATTGAAATCGGCATTGTGGCGGGCGAGGCCTCGGGCGATCTGCATGCCGGCGCCCTGATCGCGGAATTACGCCGGTGGCATCCGGAATGGCAGTGTTTTGGCTGCGGCGGCGAGCACCTGCGCGCGGCCGGCTGCGAACTGCTGCTGGACAGCCGCGAGTTATCGGTCTTGGGTTTGGCGGAGGTGGTGCGGCATTTGCCGCGCATTTACGGCCATTATCGCCGGCTCTGGCGGGCCATTGCGGCACGGCGGCCGCGGGCGCTGATCCTGGTGGATTTTCCCGATTTCAACCTGCGATTAGCCCGGCGGGCGCGGCAAGCCAATATTCCGGTGATTTATTTCATCAGCCCCCAGGTCTGGGCCTGGCGGCCGCGGCGGGTGCGTCTGCTGCGCCGCACAGTGCGGCGCATGATCTGCATATTCCCCTTCGAACCCGCGTTCTATCAACAGCATGGGATGGATGCGGTCTATGCCGGACACCCGTTGCTGGACCGCATTCCCCCGCCGGCGCAGCGTTCGGTTAGCGAGCAGGCAGCCTGGCGGAAAACCCATGGACTGGAAGCGGCCACGCCGGTCGTGGCTCTGCTGCCGGGCAGCCGGCGGCGGGAACTGGACTATCATCTGCCGGTACTGCTGGAAACAGCCCGGCGTTTGCGGGCCGAACGCGATGTGCAATTCGCCATCGCGGCCGCACCGGGGCTGAATGCGGGCGAAATTCAAGCGGCGATACCCGAAACGGCACGTAGCTTTATACGCGTGCTGACCGGCGCCACCTACGAACTGCTGGCCCAGGCTGAGATCGCCATCGTGGCCAGCGGAACGGCAACCCTGGAAGCAGGATTGCTGGAAGTTCCCATGATCGTGGTGTACCGGCTTTCGCCCTGGACTTACCGGCTGGGCCGCAGACTGGTGCGGACGCCGTATATCGCCATGGCCAATCTGGTGCTGGGAGAAGCGGCGGTGCCGGAACTGGTGCAGGATGGGTTCACCCCGGAGGCTGTTGTAAAATGGGCACGAAACCTGCTGGACGACCCGGAGGCGCGCCAACGGATGCGCGAGAAATTGAGTTGTCTGCGCACATGCCTGGGCGAACCCGGCGCCATGGGGCGGGCCGCCGCGGAAGTGGAAGCCGTCATCCAAGACACCTCAAGCCAATACGAATCTTAAGTTGCACCGGCATGGCCGGGATTGAATGCTCCTCCGCCTTGCGGAAGAGAGCCAGGGAGCGCCAAGTGACTGTTCGACCGCTACGACTGATCTACCTTTTAACCTGCGCATTTTTATTCCTGGGCAGCACGCGATTCAGCGCCGCCCAAAACGCCCCCGCGCCCGCGATTCAGGTCAGTCATTATCATATTGATCTGAGTTTTCAATTCCCCCAGCATGAGATGAAGGCCGTGGCGCAGGTCACGCTCACCGCGCTGCAACCGGCTACCTCCGTCAGTTTCCTGCTCAATCAAAATTTGAATGTACAATCGGTGACCGAGGATACCAGCCCATTAACCTCCACCGGCACAAATGAAACGGCTGCCCCCGCGTCCATGCCCCGCCCCCCGGTATTGAGCCGAACCCCGAGCCGGATCCATCGGGCACATCGGCGGGCTCCCCAGGCCGCCGTGCCCGCCGCGCAGGGTTTGAATTTTACCCGCACCGGAGCTTCGATCAACGTTTTTTTCCCAGTTCCGCTCATGGCCGGGCAAATCTTACATTTGGCGTTTCATTATCAGGGCGTGCTGGCGAATGCGGCGCTCAGCCCAATACCCGGACTTGAAACTGTCCATGTGGGACCTAAAGGCAGTTTTCTGTTATATCCCGGCGAGTGGTTTCCGCTCGTGGGTTATGACACAGACCGCTTTACCATGACGGTCAGCGCCACCCTGCCTCCGCCTTACGGCCTGCTGGCCAGCGGAGCGCCCACGGCGCAATCCCTGACCAATAACACGATTGTTTATACCTACAAGCAGACGCAAGCCACGTTCCCAGGCTCCATCGCAATTACCCCCTTGCGCGCACAGACCTTCACGCTGGGGGGATTGACCAGCAACTTCTACTTTGGCCCGAATGTTCCGGCGGCCTTGGTGCAAAAATACGCGCAAGCGGCCAGCTCGATCACGGGCTTTATCAGTCAAAGCCTCGGCAATCCACCCTCCGACACGCTGCTTCTGGTGGAACTGCCGGATGGCTCGCTGCCTTCTTACAGCTCGCCCAATCTGATCTTTTTGAGCCGCGGCAGCATAGGCAATGCCTTAAATTACCGGCTGCTGACGGATGAAATCAGCCAGCAATGGCTGGGCAATCTCGTCAGCCCGGCCAGCATGGCCGATGCCTGGATCCAGTACGGCGCGGCAAGATTTTTTGAAGCCCTTTATGTGGAATCGCTGTCGGGGCCGCGAGCCTACCGCAGCGTCATCAATGACCTGATGGTCGGAGCTTTGAGCTACGGCCATAAATCGCTGGCCCAAACGGGAGGCATGTATCCGTTCTCGCCGGCCTTTCAGGACCTGACCTATGACAAAGGCGCCATCCTTTTTCACATGCTGCGCTGGCAATTAGGACAAAAGCAACTGCTGGCCGGCATGCGTCAATTCGTCAGCCAGTACGCCTGGAAATCAGCCACCACCGCGGAGCTGGAACAAGTGCTGGAAAAAAGCAGCGGCGAAGATCTGAGCCCGTTTTTTTCCGAATGGTATAACGGCACGGGCGTGCCGGAGTTCCATAACACCTATACCGTCTACCGG